>NZ_JBSHDU010000022.1:70571-108785 GCF_053616475.1 Streptomyces sp. NPDC055815
GGGCCGGTGGGGCTGGCTTAGTTGGTTCTCGTCGTTGGTTGCGTCGTAGTGCTCGGGGGCCCGGCGGACGCGGCGCCCCCCCGCCTCGCGTCACCTCTCTCCGGCTCAGCGGCCGGCGAGGACGCACAGCAGTCGCGACACCTCCCCGGCCACGGCCTCACGCGCGGGACCCAGGTACTTCCGCGGGTCGGCGACCGCGGGTGCGGCCTGGAGCTGTTCCCTGATCGTGCGGGTGAAGAGCTGGTTGAGGTGGGTGGAGATGTTCACCTTCGTCATGCCGGCGGCGACGGCCTTCGCGAGGTCCGAGTCGTCGACCCCGGAGGAGCCGTGCAGGACGAGGGGGATGTCCAGGCAGTCCTTCAGGCGGGCGATGAGACCGAGGTCGAGCACGGCGTCCCGGATGATCATGGCGTGCGAGCTGCCCACGGCGACGGCGAGCGCGTCCACCGCCGTCGCCGCGGCGAACTCGCGGGCCTCGGCCGGGTCCGTACGGACGTGGGGGGCGTGGGCGCCGTCCTTGCCGCCCACCTCGCCGAGCTCCGCCTCGACCCAGACGTCGGCCCGGTGGCAGTGGTCGGTGATCATGCGGGTGGCGGCGACGTTCGCCTGGTACGGCAGTCGCGAGGCGTCGAACATGACCGAGGTGAAGCCGAGGTCGACGGCTTCCTGCACGAGTTCGGCGGACTCGGCGTGGTCCAGGTGGACCGCCACCGGGACGGTGGCGGCACGGGCGATCGCGAGCGTGGCGAGGGCGAGGGGGGCCAGGGCGCCGTGGTAGCGGGCCGTGTTCTCGCTGATCTGCAGGATGACCGGCAGGCCGGCCTGCTCGGCCCCGGCGACGATCGCCTCGGCGTGTTCGATCTGGACGACGTTGAACGCGCCGACGCCGGTGTTCGCGGCGCGGGCGGGGCCGACGATGTCGTCGGTGGGGGTCAGGGGCATGGGAGTTCTCCAGGAAGGGGTGACGGAGACGGCGGGTGCGGTGGACGGCGGTGGCCACCGCACCCGCCGAGGAGGGTCGGAAACGGCGGGGATCAGGCCTCGGGGCCGTCGAGGATCACCGAGCGGGTCAGGTTGCGGGGACGGTCCGGGTCGTAGCCGCGGGCTTCGGCGAGGTGGACGGCCAGGCGCTGGGCCCGGATCAGGTCGGCGAGCGGGTCGAGGGCGCCGGGCGCGTCGCCGGACCCGGCGGAGTACAGGCCGCCGACGCGGGCGATGTCATCGGCGAGGCCCTGCGGTGCGGGGCCGAAGAGCCAGGCGACACGGCCGGGGCCGGTGATGCTGATGGGGCCGTGGCGGTACTCCATGGCCGGGTACGCCTCGGTCCAGGCCCCGGCGGCCTCGCGCATCTTGAGTCCGGCTTCGAGGGCGAGCCCGTAGGCCCAGCCGGTGCCGAGGAAGGTGAACTGCTCGGCGCCGCAGACGGCCGGGTCGAGAGGTTCCGCGAGGGCTCGCTCGGCGTCCAGGGCTGCCTGGGCCAGCGGACGTACACCCGCCGGCAGGGCGTTCTCGGCTTCGAGGTGGGCCCGCAGGAGAGCGAGGACCGTGGTGGCGAACCTGGTCTGGACGACGGACTGTTCGTCCGCGAAGTCGAGGACCGCGACGTTGTCGGCGGCCGTCATGACCGGGGTCGCGGGGTCGGCGGTGATGGCCCCGGTGGCGACGGTTCCCCTGACCCGGTGCAGTAGGTCGAGGACCTCGGTGGTGGTGCCGGAGCGGGTGATCGCGAGGATGCGGTCGTAGCTCCGGCCGTGCGGGAACTCGGAGGCCGCGAAGGCGTCGGTCTCGCCGTGGCCGCCCGTCTCGCGCAACTCCGCGTAGGCGTGGGCCATGAACCAGGAGGTGCCGCAGCCGACGACCGCGACGCGCTCACCCCGGCGCGGCAGGGCGTCGGAGAAGGAGGCGACCGCTTCGGCGGCGCGGCGCCAGGTGTCCGGCTGGGAGTCGATCTCGACGGAGGTACGGGAAGTCTCGAAGGTGGTCATGCGATTCCTCGGGGAGTCGTGGGTCGGGTCGGTCATGGCTGGGAGGTACGCCGAAGGTGTCGACGGACGCTCGGAGGCAGGCGGCTTCACGCGAGGTCAGGCACGTGATCCGATGGCGCTAGCGGGGGCACGGCGGGGCGAGTTCGTCCACGCGGACCTCTTCTCGGAACCGGGCGTAGACCGAGGCGTCGACCTCGCCCGCGACCGCGCGGGGCACGGCCGCGGCCGAGAGGGCCACCGCCTCGCGCAGGATGTCCGGCCAGGCCGCGCGGGCGGCGAGGCCGGAGGCGATCGCGGCGACGCAGGCGTCTCCCGCGCCCGTCGGATTGCCCGAGAGCAGGAGGGGAGGCGCGGCCTGCCACACCCCGTTCGGCGTGACGGCCCGTAGACCGTCCGGGCCCGCCGATGCCACGACCGTCCGCGCGCCCAGGCGACGCAGCTCCGTGATGGCCTCCGCCGGATCACCGCAACCGGTGACCTCCGAGAGCTCGGCCGCATTGGGCTTGATCACATCCGGACCCGCCTCCAGAGCGGCGGTCAGGGCGGGTCCTGAGGTGTCCAGGACGGTCAGGGCGCCCGCTGCGGCCGCGGCCCGGATCAGCACCGCGTAGGCGTCCAGCGGCAGCCCCGGGGGAGTGCTTCCGCTCAGGACGACCACTCTCGCGCCTCGGATCGCGTGCGCGTAGTGCCGGACGAAGGTCGCCCATTCCGCGGCGGTCACCTCAGGGCCCAGGCCGTTGAACACGGTGGCGTCACCGTCGTTGCGCGAGACGACGGTGACCGTGCGCCGGGACTCGCCCGCCACGGAGACGAAGCAGGAATGCAGCCCGGCTTCCCGCAGACCGTCGTGGATCAGGCGGCCGGTCGGTCCGCCCGCCAGGCCGGTGACGATCGGCGCGTGCCCGAGGAAGGTGAGCACCCGGGCGACGTTGACGCCCTTCCCTCCGGCCCGTTCGTGCGCCGCGAGGACACGATGCGACGCGCGGGGCCGTAGTTCGGCGACCTCCCAGGTGACGTCGAGGGCGGCGTTGAGCGTGACGGTGACGATCATGCTGTGGGTACTCCTGTGAAAGGGGTGGGCGTCCGGTGTCCGGCCGCCTGCCAGGCGGTCAGGCCGGCGCCCAGGCAGCCCGCCTGGTCCCCGAGGCCGGCCCGGACCAGAACCGGTCGGCGCTGGAAGGTGAGGAGGGCGTCCAGGCGGTCCCGTACGGGATCGAGCAGGAGCCGACCGGCTTCGGCGAGGCCACCGCCGAGGACGACGAGTTCGGGGGCGACCAGAGAGGTGACCACGGCCAGCGCCTCGGCCAGCCCCTCGACGGCCTCGTCCCAGACGGCCCGGGCGACGGGGTCGCCGGCCCGAAGGCGGGCGGCGACGTCCGAGGCGCCGCCGGCCGGGCGTCCGCTCCGTGCGGTGTAGGCGCTCGCGACGGCGCGTGCCGACGCCACGGTCTCCAGACAGCCGGCGCCCCCACAGGGGCAGGCCGTGCCCCCGCGCACCCGCACGTGCCCGATCTCGCCCGCGAATCCGCCGGCGCGGACCGGGCGGCCGTCGACGCTCAGAGCGGCGGCGATGCCCGTTCCCACGGCGACGAAGAGCACGTTCCGAGCACCTCGTGCCGCGCCGAGGGCGCACTCCGCCGCGCCGCCGGCCCGGACGTCGTGCCCGAGTGTCACGGGGAGCCCCGTGCGCGTGGTGAGAGCGGCGGCGAGCGGGAGGTCGCGCCAGCCGATGTTGGCCGACCACACCGCTCGCTGCATGCCTTCGTCCACGATGCCTGGGACCACCACGCCGGCGTGCTCGACCCGCAGTTCCCGCTCCGCGGCCAGTCGTTCCAGGTCGAGCAGGGTCGCGGCGATGGCGTCGACCACGGCCTCCGGTCCTTCGGAACGCGGGGTCGGGCGGCGCAGTGACGCGACCGGACGCATGACGGGGTCCAGGACGGCGCCCTTCATCACGGTCCCGCCGACATCGAGAGCGAGCACACACGCGGAGGGGTCACCCGGGGGTGAGGCGCCTGAGGTACTGACATCCATAGCTGATGACCATTCAAAGTGATTGCTTATGCGCTCACTGAGCATAAAGCGAACAGTTTCAATCAGTCCAGATGCTCGAAGTGTGCGCTGCGTGGATCGGCCCAGGTGTCGGTATGAGGCAGAGTCGTGTCCGGTTTGGTGGTTCATCGACTCTTCATCCCTTCTTCTCCTCTCCGTGCTTGATGACGTCGGGATTTCGTCGTCTGCTGACTGCACCTCCTACGTCAGGGCGTCGAGCGCCCGACATCCGGGCGATTCGGCATCGTTCGCGTAACGGCCTCTGGTACCGAAGCCCTCTCATCGTGTTTACTTTGCCCACAGCACATGCTCGTTACTGAGCGAAAGCCTGGGGCAGCACCCAGGTTCATGCACGCTCCGAGCTGCTGTCCTTCCTGCACCCCACCGGCCGCATCGTCCGACGGTCGGCAGATACAAAGGCGGTACTGACGATGAACAAGCGGATTCTCGTGGTGGCCTGCACCGTAGGTGCGCTCACCCTCACGGCCTGCGGTGGCGGCAAGGACGGCAGCGGCTCGACCGACGGCGAGGTGACCCTGAAGCTCGTCGCCGCGGACTACGGGGACAAGGCGTCGAACAGCTCGACGGCGTACTGGAACGACGTCGCGCAGCGCTTCACCGCCGCCAACCCGAAGATCAAGGTCGACGTCCAGGTCATCAACTGGAACGACATCGACACCCAGGTCAAGACGATGATCCAGAGCGGCAACGTGCCGGACGTCCTCCAGACGGGCGGCTACGCCGACAAGGTCGCCGACGACCTCCTGTACAAGGCCGACGAGGTGCTGTCGGAGTCCACCCGGAAGAACCTCATCGACAGCTTCGCCAAGGCCGGAGAGGTCGACGGCACGCAGTACGGCATACCGTTCGTCTCCTCGGCCCGCGCCTTCTTCTACAACAAGACGCTGTTCGCCAAGGCCGGCATCACCGAGGCCCCCAAGACCTGGGACGAGCTCAAGGCCGCCGCACAGAAGATCAAGACCAAGGTTCCCGGCGTCACCCCGTACGCCCTCCCCCTCGGCCCCGAGGAGGCCCAGGGCGAATCCCTGATCTGGGAGCTCGGCAACGGCGGCGGCTACACGGACGCCAAGGGCGCCTACAAGCTCGACGACCAGGCCAACGTCGAGGCGTTCTCCTGGCTGAAGACCAACCTCGTCGGGACCGGCCTGACCTACGCCAACCCCGCCACCACCGACCGCAAGACCGCGTTCGCCGACTTCGCGGCCGGCAAGACCGCCATGCTCAACGGCCACCCCTCGCTGATCCAGATGTCCAAGGACGGAAAGGTCGACTACGGAGTCGCGCCCATCCCCGGCAAGTCCGGAGCGCTGACGTCCACACTCGGCGTCGCCGACTGGATGATGGCCTTCAAGGACGGCGGCCACAAGGAAGAGGTCCGCAAGTTCCTCGACTTCGCGTACTCCAAGGAGAACACGCTGAAGTTCGACGAGACGTACAACCTGATGCCGGTCACCAAGGACACGCTCCAGGAGATGACCGCCAACGGCAAGCACAAGGACCTCGAGCCCTTCTTCGCCCTGCTGCCGAACGCCGTCTTCTACCCGCTGGGCGACACCACCTGGGACGCCGTCTCCGCCGAGATCAAGAAGAGCGGCGGCACCGCCGTCAACGACCCCGCGAAGGTGCTGGGCGAGCTCCAGAAGAAGGCCGAGGCCGCGGTCGCCGACCAGTAGGCCCCGCGCACCCTCACGGAAGGCACCCTCGTGTCCACCACCTCATCCGCCGCCCGCCCCGCCCGCGCCGCCCGCAAGGGCCCGGGCGGCCTGGCCCGCCTCGGCCCCCTGCCCTGGATCGGACCCGCGGCCCTGCTCATCGTCCTGGTCGTGCTCTGGCCCGTCTACGAGATGGTCCGGACGTCGTTCCTGAAGATCAGCAGCAGCGGCTTCGTCCGCGGCTCGGCCGGAACCGACAAGTACAAGCAGCTGTTCGAGGATCCGGCGCTTCCCTCGGTCATCGTCTCCACCGTCCTGTGGACCCTGATCGTGGTCACCACGACGATGGTGATCTCCCTGGCCCTGGCCCAGCTGTTCAACCAGAAGTTCCCCGGCCGCCGCGTCACCCGCTGGGCGCTCATCGCACCATGGGCCGCCTCCCTGGTCATGACCGCGATCGGCTTCAAGTGGATGCTGAACCAGACCGCCGGCGTCCTCAACACCGTCATGACGGACCTCGGCCTCATCGACGGCCCCCAGGACTGGCTGGGCGACCCGTCCACCGCCTGGCCGTGGATGATGTTCGTGGCCGTCTTCGTCTCGCTGCCGTTCACCACGTACACCCTGCTCGCCGGACTCCAGACCATCCCCACCGAGGTCTACGAGGCCGCCAAGGTCGATGGTACGAACACCTGGCAGACGTATCTGCGCATCACTCTGCCGCTGCTGCGCCCGGCGCTGCTCGTCGGCATGGTGATCAACCTGATCAACGTCTTCAACTCGTTCCCCATCATCTGGAGCATGACCCGCGGAGGCCCGGACAGCGACACCGCCACCACCACGGTCTTCATGTACCAGCTCAAGAACGCCGACATCGGCCAGTCCGCAGCGATGTCCGTGGTCAACTTCGCCCTCGTCGTGGTCATGGTCGTCCTCTTCCTCAGGGCCAGCGGCTGGAACCAGGAGGAGAACCGATGACTCCACAGACCCTCACCGTCGGACGCTCCACCGCCCACCGGCCCGACCCGGAGACCCCCGCCACGCCCCCGCCGGCCCGGCGCCCGCGGGCCGTCTCCCCCCGCACCCTGCTGATCACGTCAGCCGCGTGGCTGCTGGCCGCGGTGTTCCTGTTCCCTTACCTGGAGATGATCGTCACCGCGCTCCGGCCGGCGCACGAACTGCGGGACGCCACCTACCTCCCGAGCGAGTTCGAATGGGCGAACTTCGTCGACGTATGGCGCGAGTCCCACCTGTGGGACAACCTCCGCGTCACGCTCCTTGTCTCCGCCGGATCGACCCTGCTCGTCCTCCTGGTGGCCATCCCCGCCGCGTACTACACCGCCCGCATGAAGTTCCGCGGCCGCAAGCTCTTCCTGCTCCTCGTGCTCATCACCCAGATGTTCCAGCCGACGTCGCTGCTGGTCGGCCTCTACCGCGAGTTCTACCAGCTGGACATGCTCAACTCGGTCTGGACCCTGATCCTCTGCAACGCGGCCTTCAACCTGGCCTTCGCGATCTGGATCCTCACCGCGTACTTCTCCTCGATCCCGGAGGCACTCGAAGAGGCCGCCATGATCGACGGCCTCGGGCGGGGAGGCGCGCTCCTGCGGATCACCCTGCCCCTGGCGATGCCCGGCGTCGTCACCGCGATGATCTTCACCTTCATCGCCGCGTGGAACGAGTTCGTCATGGGTCTGACCCTCTCCACCGTTCCGGAGAACCAGCCCCTCACGGTCGGCATCAACAGCTTCATCGGCAACTACACCGTCCAGTGGAACTACCTGTTCGCCGGCTCGGTCATCGCCATCGTGCCCGTGGTCATCCTCTTCGCGCTCATCGAGCGCAAGGTCGTCTCCGGCCTGACCGCCGGCTCCGTCAAGTAACCCCGTCGCCGGCCCGCTCCCCGCCGTACACCCGACAACCGGCAGGGGAGCGGGCCCTTCTGTGGCGCACAGCAAAGGGAAGAACCCGTGTTCAAGCATCGACACGCCCTGACCGCAGCCGCTGCCGCTCTCGTGCTCTGCGTGACGTCGGCAGGCTGCGCGGACACCTCCGGAGAGGTCACCCTGCGGCTGGTGGCCGCCGACTACGAGGTGGCCGCCGGCCGGTCCGACAGCACCGAGCGGTACTGGGCCGAACTCATCCGCGCCTACGAGGCCGCCCACCCCGGGATCAACGTCGAGGTGGAGATCGTGTCCTGGGACCACATCGACCGCCAGGTGGCGGAGATGGTCAAGGACGGCAAGGCCCCCGACATGGCGCAGATCGCCTCCTACGCGGAGTTCGCCGAGCAGGGCGACCTCTACCGCGTCGACGACCTGCTCTCGATTCCCGTGGAGGCGAACTTCCTGCCGGCGCTCGCCGAGGAGGGGCGGTACCGGGGGAAGCAGTACGGCATGCCGTTCACGTCCTCGACGAGGCTCCTCTTCTACAACGAGAAGGCCTTCGCCCAGGCGGGCATCGACAAGCCACCCACCACCTGGGACGAACTCAAAGCCGCGGCACAGGAGTTGAAGAGCCGCACCGGAATCGCCTACCCGGTGGCGGTACCGCTGGGTCCCGAAGAGGCACAGATCGAGGCGATGACCTGGATGCTCGGAGGGGGCGGTGGCTACACCGCGTTGAACGGCTCCTACGAGCTCGACTCGCAGAGGAACATCGACAGCCTGAACTGGGTCAAGGAGAACCTCGTGAAGACGGGGCTCACCGGTCCCGTTCCCCCCGACCGGCTCGATCGCAAGGACGCCTACGCGGCGTTCGTACGCGGCGAGGTGGGCATGGTCAACGGACACCCGTCCCTGCTCCAGCCGGCGCTGGCCGCGGGCATCAGGGTCGGCAAGGTGGCCGTGCCCGGCCGGGACGGCAAGTCCCACTCCGCGCCCGCGGTGGTCGACTGGATCATGGCGTTCAAGCACAACGAACACCGCGAGGAGATCGGAAGCTTCCTCGACTTCCTCTTCAGCGACGCGAACGTGCGCGAGTTCGCGGTGCGCAACAACCTGCTGCCGGTGACCGTCTCGGTCACCCAGCAGTTGGAGGCGGACCCGAAGCACAAGGACCTCCGCGAGTTCCTGCACGAGCTGCCGACCTCGGTCCTGCCTCCTGTCGGCAAGACCTCGTGGGCTGCCGTGGGAGACAGCACCAAGAGGACCATCGGCAGCGCGATGACCGACGAGGGAAGCCCTGCCAAGGCTCTGCGGAAGATCGCCGATGACGCCTTCATGGCGGAGCAGGCGCACCAGGAGTAGGGGCGGGGGAGACCACCCCTCGAACGCCCCGCCCCGCCCCGCCACGCCCCGCCGTGGCCGTCAGGCGGCAGCTGCCTCGCGCTGGAGATCCTGGGCGAGGAGGGCCGCTCCCATGCACCCCGAGCGATCCCCGAAGGCGGCGGGCAGCACCTCGGGCATGGCCTGGAAGGTCAGCCGCCGGGCCAGGGCGTCCCGTAGCGGTGCGAGGCGTCCCCCGCCGGCGCTCCCCAGTTCGCCGCCGATGACCAGGAGCTCGGGAGCGTACAGGGTGACGGCTGTCGCGAGGGTGGCTGCCAGAACCTCCATGGCCTCCGCGCAGACGGCGCGGGCGACGGTATCGCCCGAGTCGGCGCGGTGGTAGAGCTCGCCCGCTCCGACTCCGCGCCATTTCGTGAGCCGGGAGTACCGGTGAGCGAGCGCGGCGGAGGAGGCGACGGTCTCCAGGCAACCTCGCCCACCGCAGTGGCAGAGTGCGCCGCCGGGGCGGACCACGAGGTGGCCGAGTTCGCCTCCTCCGCCTCGACTCCCGGGTACCACCTGACCGTCGAGCATCCACGCGGCGGCGATGCCCGTGCCGATGGAGACGAACAGGAAGTTCCGGCTGGCGCGTCCGGCACCGAGGCGGGCTTCGGCGAGCCCGCCGGCGCGCACGTCATGGCCGAAGGCCACGGGCATGTCGAGATGCTCGGCCACCCAGTCCCGCACCGGCATGCCCCGCCATCCCAGTGCACCGGCGAGAACCGCGCTTCCGGCCGTGTCGTCGACGACCCCGGGCACCACGATCCCCGCCGCCACCGCGCGGCCGCGGTGGGCAAGGGTGGCGGCGGATTCGAGCACGGTCTCGAGGACGGCGTCCGGCCCTCGCTCGGGGCGGGTGAACCAGCGCTCCCGTTCCCGCGGGACCCCGTCGGGGCCGAGGACACAGCCCTTGATGTGCGCCCCGCCGACCTCCAGAGCGATGACGTTCATGAACCGATCCGTTTCTTGCATGAACAGTGCTCGATTGTGGAGTATTTATAGCTCTTGCGAGCAGCATTGAGCAAGCCTGGCTCTGTCTTGCGCTGGCCTGCCCGCTACCGGGGCCAGGCTTACAGTGGCAGAGTGAGCGGATCGAACGCGGCGGCCGGCCCCGATGCGCCCGGCGCGTTGCTGCCCCTCCTGGGCGCCGACCGGCGGTGCATCGCGTTTTTCGCCGAAGTGGCGGACTTCGACGCGACGAACCCCGCCGCCCACACGCTGGTGGCCGGAGTCCGGCTCGCCTCGGGGGCGAGCCTCGACCAGTTCGCGCGTTCGGGCTCGGGGGACGCCTTCTGTTTCGTGGGCGAAGGCGGGGAGGAACGCCCGGTGGTGTACGTAAGCCTCGACGGAGAGGCCGACCTGCTCGCGCTCGGGCTGCCGGAGCTGGTGCGGTTGTGTCTCGTGGCGCCGTGGTGGCGGGACGCTCCCGGCAAGACCGCCGAAGAACTCCGTTCGGTTGCCGATGAGTTGCGGGAGGACCTGCCCGATCTCGACCAGCGACGCGACCGCGCGGCCCGGGCGCTCGGTCTCGACCCGGCCGAGCTTCCCTCCGAAGCGGCGGCCCTGGCCCGGCTCGCGGAGCTTGCGCGGGGACCGGTGGCCGCGGACTGTCTCGTCGTCGGCCATGGGGGCGAGGCGCTCGACTCCCTTTTCGGCACGTCCCCCTTCCCGCCCTGACCGCGGCCCGGCAGGCGGCTTCGACGGTGTGAGGGTCGCCGGGAGCGGGCGGCGGCCGTCGGCCCGCCCGCTCCCGGCGTGGTTCAGCTGTGGACGGTGAACGCGGTGTCGTCGATCAGGAAGTAGGTCGGGACGGACCCGTCCTCCGCGCTCTTGAAGGTCAGGGTGACGTTCTGTCCCGCGACCGGGGCGAGGTCGACCGTCTTCTGGACGTAGCCGGTGCTCTTGTCCAGGTTGGAGTACGTCGCCAGGGTGGTGCCGTTGGCCGTGACGGTCATCTTGTCGTACGGGATGGACGTGGTGCTCTCGTTGGTGACGATGCGCATCCAGAAGCTGACCGTGGCCTTGCAGCCGTAGGGGACGGACACCGTCTGCGTCAGCGTGTCGGAGGCCGTGGAACCGTTGCCGCCCACCAGTGACTTCCAGGTGCCGGTGCGCGCGGGCAGCCAGGAGTTGTCGTTGGTGATGACCGGGCCGCTACCGGTCGTGGTCCACGCGGTGTTGCCGGACTCGAAGCCCGCGTTGCCGAGCAGCTGCGTCGTGGTGCAGGCGCCGGAGTAGGTGAGCCAGGAGAACGAGACGACGTCGTAGGCGCCGGTGGAGTCCGTGACGGTGAGCGTGACGGTGGTGGTGCCGGCCGTGGTGGGCGCGCCGGTGATCTTTCCGGTGGAGGCGTTGAGACTCAGGCCGGCGGGCAGACCGGTGGCCGTGTAGGTCATCGCCCCGGCGTTGCTGCTGCCGGCCTGGACCTGCAGGCTCACCGCCGTGCCGGTCGCGGAGACCTGGTTGCCGGGGTGGGTGAGCGTCACGCCCTGGGTGATGCGGGGGCCGACGTTGACCGCGGCCCACGCGTTGGCCGCGTTCTTGTACGTGGGACTGCTCGCCCCGTACAGGTCGGCGGCGGCCTGGAGGGTGGCGGCGCGGGCGCCGGCGTAGTCGGTGTTGCTGGTCATGTAGGTGGTCAGCGCCCGGTACCAGATCTTCGCGGCGGCGTCCCGGCCGATCGGATTGACCGGCAGGCCGTCGGAGGTGGGGCTGTTGTAGCCGACACCGTTGACCGTCTTGGCGCCGTTGCCCTCGGAGGCCAGGTAGAACCAGTGGTTGGCCGGGCCGGAGGACAGGTGGACGTCGATGCCGCCGATGCCGGAGTACCAGGAGTCCTTGGACCAGCCGTCCTTGGACGGCTGGTCCATGTACCGCAGCGGCTTGCCGTCGAGGTCGTAGTCGATCTTCTCCCCGATCATGTAGTCACCGACGTCGGAGGAGTTGTTCGCCCAGAACTCCGCGGCGGTGGCCAGGATGTCGGAGGTGGCCTCGTTCAGGCCGCCGGCCTCGCCGCTGTAGACCAGGTGGGCGGTGTGGGAGGTGACGCCGTGCGTCATCTCGTGCGCCGCGACGTCGATCGAGGTGAGCGCGTGGGTGTTGTAGTAGCCGTCACCGTAGGTCATGCAGAAGCAGGCGTCCCACCAGAACGCGTTGCGGTAGATGTCGTCGTAGTGGACGCGGGAGTAGGCGGCGACGCCGTCGTTGCGAATGCCCGTGCGGGCGTGGACGTTCTTGTAGTAGTCCCACGTCAGCTGCGCACCGTACGCCGCGTCCACGGCGGCGGTCTGCCCGTTGGCGCCCGCGCCGGTCCCCCAGACGTCGTCGGAGTCGGTGTACGTCGTGCCGACGGGGATGTTGCCGCCGAAGGGGTCGTCCGTGGCGTGGTTGAGGTCGGTGACCTTGTGGCTGCTGCGGGTGCTGTCGATCAGGCTGTAGTTGCCGGGGGACCCCGAGGTGTTGAGGGTGACCTGGCCGGAGTACTGGCTGTTGCCGATGCCGTTCTTGACGGCCTGGTACTCGAACAGCTTGGCGCCGGTCTTCGCGTCGGTGACGACGTGCAGTTCGGAAGGGGTCTTGTCGTGCTGCAGGCCGCCGACGACGGTCTCCCAGGCCAGGGTCGGGCTGCCGGCGGCGGCCCAGACGACCTTGCGGACCGAGTCGGCCTTCGGGGACGTGGCGCCTTCGGCCCGGGCGCGCCCCAGCGCGAAGGACTTCGCCGAATCGGCCGTCTTGGCCTCGGTGGTGGAGGCGACGGAGACCGTCGCCCGGGTGGCCTTGGTGACGCCCTTGACGGCACCGGCGGCGGCCGTGTGCACGACCAGGTCCCCGCCGAGGACCGGCAGGCCGGCGAAGGTGCGCTCGTAGCGGGTGTGGAGTGTGCCGTCGGCGTCCTTCAGGACGGACTTCGGCAGCAACTGCTCCTGGGTGCCCAGGCCCAGGGCGCGGGCCGTGGTGGTGCGGTGTGTCTGCGCGTCGGCCAGCAGCGCCGCGTGCTGGGCCGAGGTGAGCTCGACCTCCAGCGCGCCGGCGCGGGGTGCCGGGCTGACGGCGGCGGTCTGGCCCGGTGTCCGGGCGCCTGCGCCGGCGGTGGTGGTGGCTGAGGCGGCCGTGGCGGGCAGCGCGGCGGCGACCATCGCGGCACCGGCTATCAGGGCACCCGCCGCGACAGCCTTGTGGGGGGAACGTCTCACAGTGAACTCCTAGGACTTCGACCGAAGGGCTCGGCCGGAGACCGGGCGGACGGGGATCCGCCCGGTCGGGACCGATCAAGGATCCGCGTACAGAACCACCCTGCACAGCAGGTGAGTTGACGGATTGTCAGCTATGCCGAGTTGTACGGGGGCGGCCTGCGCGGTCGTGCGGAGGCCCGTCAGGGCCTCGGTCGGGCCGAGGGCGTCAGGGGGTGACGGTGAGGGCGACGTCGTCGAGCATGAAGGACGTCTGGAAGGCGTAGTCCAACGCGGCCGTGAACTTCAGGGTGACGCTCTGCCCGGCGAAGGCGGAGAGGTCGAAGCTCTTCTGCACGTAGCCGGTGTTCTTGTCCAGGTTGGAGTACGTGGCCAGGGTGGTCCCGTTCGCCTGGACCTTCAGCGTGTCGTACACCGTGTTCATGATCTCGTCGGTGTTGATGTGCAGCCAGTACGTCAGGGTGGCGGGGCAGCCGGCCGGGATGTTCACCGTCTGCGACAGGGTGTCGGTGTGCGCCTGGCTGTAGCCGCCCATCCACGCCTTCCACGTACCGGTGCGCGGCTGCGTCTGGGTGCCGTTGTCGATGACGCCGGCGGTGGCGGTCCACGTGGTGTTGCCGGACTCGAAGCCGGGGTTGCCGAGCAGCTGCGTCGGGTTGCAGGGGCCGGGCGTGTAGATCTTCCAGGTGAACGCGGTGGTGGAGGAGGCGTTGGTGGAGTCCTTCGCCGTGACCGTGACGTTGCTGGTGCCCAGCGTGGTCGCGGTGCCGGAGATCAGGCCGGTGGAGGCGTTGATCGACAGGCCCGCGGGCAGGCCGGTGGCCGAGTAAGTCAGCGGGCCGGAGTTGGTGCTGATGGCCTGGACCTGCAGGTTCGCGGCGGTGTTGACCGCCGTGTACTGGCTGCCGGGGGCCGTGATCCGCACGCCCAGGGGGAGACGGGCGCCGACGTTGACGGCGGCCCAGGCGTTGGCGGCGTGGACGTAGGTGGCGCTGCCTTCGCCGTACAGGTCGGCGGCGGCCCGGAGGGTGGCGAGGCGGGCGCCGGCGTAGTTGGTGGAGCCGGTCATGTAGGTGGTCAGCGCGCGGTACCAGATCTTCATCGCGGCGTCCCGGCCTATCGCGGTGACCGGCAGCCCGTCGAAGGTGGGGCTGTTGTAGGCGACACCGTTGACCGTCTTGGCGCCGCTGCCCTCGGAGGCCAGGTAGAACCAGTGGTTCGCCGGGCCGGAGGAGTAGTGGACGTTGGCGTCGCCGAGGGCGGGATCCCAGTAGTCCTTGGACTTGCCGTCCTTGGAGGGCTGGTCCATGTAGCGCAGCGGCTTGCCGTCGCCACGGATGTTGATCTTCTCGCCGACCAGGTAGTCACCGACGTCGGAGGGGTTGCCGGCCCAGAACTCCACCGCGGCGGCGAAGATGTCGGAGGTGGCCTCGTTCAGGCCGCCGGACTCGCCGCTGTAGATCAGGCGGGCGGTGTTGGAGGTGACGCCGTGCGTCATCTCATGGGCGGCCACGTCGATCGAGGTGAGCGGATTGGCGTTGTTGGCACCGTCGCCGTAGGTCATGCAGAAGCAGAAGTCGTCCCAGAAGGCGTTGACGTAGGCGTCGCCGTAGTGGACCCGGGAGTAGGCGCCCACGCCGTCGTTCCTGATGCCGTTACGGGCGTGCACGTTCTTGTAGTAGTCCCAGGTCAGCTGGGCGCCGTACTGCGCGTCCACGCCGGCGGTCTGCCGGTCGGCCGGCAGGCCGTTGCCCCAGACGTCGTCGGTGTCGGTGAACAGCGTGCCCTGCTGGTTGTCGTTCGTGGAGCCGGCCAGGTCGTAGGTCTTGTGACCACCGCGGCCGGCGTCGCTCATGGTGTAGTTGCCGGCGGATCCCGAGGTCCCGATGGTGACCTGGCCGCTGTACCGGCTGTTGCCGATGCCGGTGTTGACCTCGTCGTACTCGAAGAGCGCCTTGCCGGTGGTGGCGTCGGTGATGACGTGCAGCCGGCTGGGGGTGCCGTCGTGCTGCAGCCCGCCGACCACGGTCTCCCAGGCCAGGACCGGCTTGCCGGAGCCGGCCCAGACCACCTGGTGGACCAGGTCGGCCTTCGGGGACTTGGCCCCCTGGGCCCCGGCCTTGCCCAGCGCGACGGCCTTCGCCGACTCGGCGCTCTTGGCGGCCTTCGTGGAGGCGACGGCGATGGTGGCCTTGGTGTTCTTGGTGACGTCCTTGACGGTGCCGTTCGCGGCCGTGTGCACGATCAGCTCGCCGCCGAGGACCGGCAGACCGGCGTAGGTGCGGTCGTAGCGGGTGTGCACCGAGCCGTCGGCGTCCTTGAGGACGGACTGGACCACCAGTGCCTCCTGCGCGCCCAGGCCCAGGGTCCTGGCCGTGGCGGCGCGGGTGGCGGTGGCGTCGGCTATCAGGGCGGCCCGCTCGGCCGGGCTGAGCTTGACCTGCAGCGCGCCCGCGCGGGGGGCGGCATCGGCGGAAGCGCTCCGGGCCCATGCCGGGACCGGAGTGTCGGTGCCGGCATGGGCGGTGCCGGCCGGAAGCGCCGCGGCGAGCATCGCGGCACTGGCTGTCAGCACTCCCGCGACGACAGCCTTTCGGGGGGAACGTCTCACTCTGAGCTCCTTGGAAGACGACCGAGAGCCTCGGCCGTTGAGGAATCGGGCGGATCGGGGACGAGCCGTCCGGTGGGGGACCGATGAAGTGATGCGCAATCAACTTCCGCTGAGGGCATGCGTGTTACGCGCATGATCTCTGCGTGAGAACGCTCAGAAGAGTGCCATGGTTGCGTTAACATGTCATTACGTCAGAGTGAGTTGGCTGGTATCGCGCCCTCAGATGTCCCGTACGTCAGCGGATGTCACAGGACAGGGCGTCGGCTCCGTGCGCAGGAAGACCGGCTTTCAGCCGTCTGCCGTGTCAGCGGTCGTGGGGAGACGACCGCGGGCTGTCCGTGGGGGATTCCTTCGCCTTGCGGCGGCTCTTGAGGACGCCGAGGACCACCGGGACCAACGACAGCAGGACGATCGCGATCAGGATGATCTCGACGTGGGCCCTGACGAAGCCGATCCGGCCGAGCCAGTAGCCGGCGAGCGTGACGCCCGCGCCCCAGCCGACGGCGCCGATCACGTTGTACGTGAGGAACGTGCGGTACCTCATGCGCCCGGCACCCGCCACGATCGGCGCGAACGTCCGCACGATCGGCACGAAACGGGCCAGGACGATCGCCTTCGGCCCGTACTTCTCGAGGAACTCGTGCGCCCTGTCCAGGTTCTCCCGCCTGAAGAACCTGGAGTCCGGCCGGTTGAAGAGCCTGGGCCCGAAGAACGTGCCGAGCGCGTACCCCACCTGGTCGCCGAGCACGGCCGCCACCACAAGGAGGACGATCACCAGCCACAGCGGCTGGTGGATGTACCGGCCATCGGCCACGAGCAGGCCTGCGGTGAAGAGCAGCGAGTCGCCGGGGAGGAAGGCGAAGAGCCCCGACTCGGCGAAGACGATGACCAGGATGCCGATCAGACCGAAGGTCGAGATCCAGTAGTCGGGCGACCACCAGTCGGAGACCCCGGTCGCGAGCGTCGTCATGAGCACGGTGCCGGTGCTCAGTGCGTGCCGGACGTGGCGTCCTGGGATGCGCGTGCCGGCACAGGGGCCTCCAAGGGGGCGGCGATCGGGCAACCCCCGGCGCGGGGGCGCGGGGGCATGGGTCCTGTCCCTTCTTCCCGCACCGGACGTCGAGCGTGACCGAAGGACACGGCTTGTCGTCCGACCGGACGGCACCGCGCTCCCCGATCGAGTGAAGGCGACGGCCCGGCCCCGTACCCCTGTGAGGTCAGGGCGTTCGATCCGGCCGGGAACGCCGTGGGGACGTCGGCGCCGGTGACCTGCTGTCCGCTCGCCCGGGGTCCGTCCGCGGCCGCCCTGGCGACCGGGCCGTGCGCAGGCGGTGCACCGCTATCGGGGTGACGAGCAGCAGGGGTACGGCCACGCCGACGAGCGCCCAGTAGCCGCGGGACGGGTCCGGCCGGGCGGCCGGTCGGCCGGGGCTGTTCCCGCTCTCCTCGTACGCGGCGGTCGCGGGCACTCCGCGGAGGTCGCGCAGCACCTGCAGGAAGCGGTCGCCGTGGTCGCGGGAGGGCTCGACATGGGTGTTCTCGGAGAACTCGTTCCAGCTGATCAGCCCGATGGCGTCCGGCGAGGAGCGCAACGCGGCCGCGTACGCGGCGGCCAGCGTGGCACCGTCGCGGCGGGGGACCGGCCTGGTGCCGCCGACGAGCTGCGCGTCGAAGCCGGGCGCGCACGGGGCGAGCCAGATCTTGTTCTCGGCGTGCACGGCCCGTGCCATGTCCTGGAGCTTCTCGGCGTACCCGGGGGTGGTCTCGGGGTCGGCGGAGGACCAGTAGTAGGCGTCGCCGTCGGTGACGTCGGCGATCCGCCGGTAGCCGTCGACGTTCTTCTCGCTGGCCAGCACCCGCAGGTCGCCGCGGACGGCGGAGGTGACGGTCGCGACCTCGGCGTGGGAGTAGCGCCAGGTCCCGCTCCAGACGGTCAGCGGGCGGCCGCCGACGCGCAGCAGGGCGGGGCTGTCGGCGAACTGGTCCCGGAAGTACCGGAAGTCGGCGGCGACCCGGTCGACGGGCAGCGGGCGGCGGTGGAAGTCGAGGCTCTGGTAGATCAGGGCGAGCTTGAAGTTCCTGGCCTCGGCGGCGTCGACGAGCTTGCGCAGCCGCCGGTCGTTCACGGTGCCGTGCTTCCAGCCGACGAGGAACCCGTCGATCCCCGCGGACTTGGCCTCGGTGATCTGGCGGTCGATGACCTGGGTGTCGTCGCTCGAGTACGGGCCCGCGAGCGGCAGGTCCGTCTTGGCCCGCTGCCAGGAGCCGGGGCTGAACCACTGGTAGTAGTAGGCGAGCAGCGGCGGACGGGAGACCTCGCCGGCCGGGGACGCGACGGCGGGCCGGGGGTCCGGCGATGCGGCACCGAGGCCCGGCCAGCACAGGAGGAGTGCGGCGAGGAGGGCCCAGAGCCGCCGCGTCATCGGTACGCCGCCCCGTGGCACGGCGTGCGGGGCGCCTTCTCCGCTCCCTCCGGCTGCCCGGGCTCTTCCGCCGGTACGGGCTCACGCGGCGCGGCGGCGCCCCGCACGGTGCCGGGGGCCGGGCCCGCGGCGGTGCGGCGGGTCCGGCGCCTCAGCCGGATCACGACCGGGATCCCGAGGAGCAGCAGGCCGGCACCGGCGAGGACGAGGACGTCGGTCCGGCTGATGACGGTCACGTCGGCCGTGACCGCCTGGGACAGCTGGATCTCGCGCGGGTTCGCGCTGCCGCCGGGCGCCTTGACCTCGACGGTGTACCGGCCGCGCGGCAGGTGCGTCAGGACGGCGGTGTGGTCCGGTCCGAGCGGGACGGTCGTGGCGTGCCCGGCGGGGTCGGTGACGGTGGCCTTGTCGCCCGTCGCGGAGCCGAACAGCGCGTCGTGGGCGGTGACCGTCAGGTCGTGGAAGGCGCCGGTGAACGTCAGGTGCCGGTCGGGGCCGGGCCGGAAGCCCTGCCGTCCGGCGTCGGCGAGCTGGACGCCGTCGTAGACGAGGCTCCGCAGGGTGTAGTCGACCGGAACGGGCGTCAGTCCGCTGTTGCGGAAGACGGGCACGACGCCGTTCAGCCAGGTGGTCCCGGACACCGACAGATCGGTGACGCGCGCGTCGGAGCCCCTGACCTTCACCGCCGAGACCCGGGACGGGTCCAGGGGCACGCCGTGCTGGTCGGTGAAGGCGACGGTCACCGGGTACTGCACGGTGAACCCGGCCGTGACCGTGTAGTCGGCGCGCAGCGGCAGCCCGTCGACGCTGCTCCTGAACGCCTGTTGCGGGTCGCGCTGCCCCGCCCAGCGGGTGAAGCGGTAGCGGGCGTCCGGGGTGTCGACGGAGGTGTCGAGCAGCTGCAGCGACCGGCGGTCCGCGGTCCGGGCGCCGGTGTACGAGACGGTGCCGTCGGCGCCCGTGACGAGGGACTGGCCGCCGAAGACCAGCCGTACGCCCGGCACCGCCGGGACCGTGCGGAAGGTGACGGTGACGGTCGAGGCGGCACGGTGCGGGCCGGTGGCGCCGACGGCGGGGTGGGCGGCGGCGGCCGGCCCGGCGAAGGCGAGGAGCAGTGCCGTCAGGAGGGCGAGGAGCGCGAGCGCGTGGCGGCGCGCGGCACGGCGGTTCACGGCCGGCTCCTCTCCGGCGCACGGGCCGGTGCCGACGGGCCGGACGGAGCGGACGGAGCGGACGGAACCGACGGGCCGGACTGCGCCGCCTCGTCGCGCGGAGCCGACAGGTCGGACGCCGGCGACGCCGGTCGGTCGGCCGGAGCCGCCGGGGCCGTGGCGCGTCTGCGGGCGGTCAGCAGGGCCGTGCCCGCGACGAGCAGGGCGGCTGTGCCGAGGACGCCGCCGTAGACCGCGTACACGATCGTGGCGTTCACCGGCCGCACGACGGGCCGCGAGGAGGGGACGGCGAGGACCTCGGGGGGTCGTGGCGCGGCGGAGAAGTCGAAGGCGGCGGCGAGGCTCGCGGCGGTGGTGTCGCGTCCGCCGAGCGGTGCCAGGTTCCAGTTGTCCTCGATGAACCGCAGCGCGGACGCGGAGTCGAGGACCCGGTGGTCGATGTGCCCGGCCGGCGCGTAGGCGCTGATCAGGAGGGCCGGGACGCGCAGGCCGCGCGGCCCGTCGGCGGCGGCGGGCGGGGCCACGTGGTCGTACCAGCCACCGGAGCCGTCGTGGCTCCACAGCAGCGCGGAGCTGTCCCAGTAGGGGCTGAGGGCGAGCTGCGTGGCCAGCGAGCGGATGAGGTTCTGGCCGGGCGGGATGGCCCGCGCCGAGCGCTCGGAGGAGCCGGAGCTGGCGATGTAGGCGACCGACGGCAGGGTGCCGTTGTCGAGGTCGCGGTAGTACTGGTCCAGGTCCACGATGTGGGAGGCGAGGGCGGGGTCGTCGACGAAGCGGGCCTGGCCGAGGAGCGGGGCGCGTACCGGCTGGGTGGCGCCGGGTGCGTGGTAGTTCTCCGCGGGCCGGTAGTTCTCGATGTAGAACTTCCAGCTGACCCCGGCCTGTTGGAGCCGGTCGAAGATCGTGGCGCGGCCGCCTGCCGACGGGGCGGCGCCCGAGACCCAGTAGGAGCGTTCGGTGGCGGTGCCGTAGGGCACGGAGGCGAAGAACCTGTCGAAGAGCACGTAGCGGTCGGCGGCGGCCCAGTCGAAGGGCACGTCGCGGGCGTCGTAGTGGCCCATGACGGTCGTGCCGTCCCTGCCCTGCCGGGTGTACGCGGACACGAAGCCGTCCATGCGCCCGCCGTTGATCTGCTCGGCGATGATGCCGCGGCTCGGGGCGAGCGGGGCGGGGGCCTTGGCGTGCAGGGGGTAGGGCCGTACGCAGTCGGAGGCGGGGCCGTGGGCGGTGCGCGGCTGGCAGGTGCCGGCGGGAATGCCGTCGGCTTCGGGGTAGGTGCCGAAGTAGTTGTCGAAGGTCCGGGGGCCCTGCATCACGTAGATGAAGTGCTGGACGGGGGTGGCCGCGCGGTGTTCGGCGGCGGCCCCGCGGCCCGGGCCGGGTTCGGGTTCGGCACCGGTCGCGGTCGCCGCCGTGGTGGGGCCGAGCAGCAGTGCCGCGCCGGCCAGCGCGGTCAGCAGACGGACGGTCAGCGGCTTCATGGCACACGCACCTGGTAGATGACGATGACCGGAGTGGGCGTCGGGTCGGTGGAGGACGCGGGAACCCGCACGGCGGAGGTGTAGACGGCCCTGCCGTGGTACTTGTCGACCAGCTGCCGGATCTTCTCGCCGTAGAAGGGGGCGCGCCGGGCGGTGTAGGAGTCCCAGACGACGTACTGGAACTCGCCGTCGCGCAGTGCGCGGTCGGGGTTGGGCACCGGCGTGTACGAGGGGTTGCGGTAGAGCCGGTTGACGCTCACCGACAGGGCCGAGACGGGTTTGCCCCCGTAGAACTGGAGCACGTTCGCGACGGAGGGGCCGCCGGCGAGGAGCCGGGCCCCGCCGGGCACGTGGTCGCGCACCCACTGGCCCGCCTCGCGGCCGCCGGCGAGGCCGCCGGAACCGGCGAGGAACGAGCCCGTCGGGGTGGCGGTGATCCGGCCGGCCGCGGGGAGGGCGAGGGACAGCGCGACGGCGAGCGAGACGAGGACGGCGCCGGCGGCGGACAGCAGGCGGGGCGACACCCGCAGCCGGCCGGCCCGCGGATGGAGTCCGGCGAGGGCGCCGAGGGTGCGGCCGGCGAGCGCGGCGAGCGGCGGCGCGATCGGCAGCAGGTACGGGAAGCCCTTGACGGGCCACAGGGTGAAGAACAGCACGGGGGCGGCGATCCAGCACAGCAGCAGTGCCTCGCGCCAGCCGTTGCGGCGGCGCAGCCAGACGAGGCCGATGACGGCGGCCGCGAGGACGGCCCAGCCGAGGACCTGCGGCAGCGTGGTGGCGTAGAAGCCCATCGGGTGGTTGGCCCGGCGGAACAGCTGCCACTGCAGGTAGTGCTGGCCGGTGGCGGTGCGGCCCGAGATCCACATCGCGAGCGGGAAGGCGACGACGACGAGGGCGAGGAGGCCGGTGGCGAGCACGGCGTGCCGCCACCGTATCCGTACCGAGCGGCTGAGGACGAAGAACACGTACAGGCCGCAGACGAGCACGAGCGCCGTCTCCTTGGAGAGCGCGGCGGCCCCGAGCGCCGCCGCGGCTCCGAGCAGCCAGGGGAGCCCGTCGCGGTCGGCCTGCACGTACCGGACGACGCAGTAGAGCGCCACCGTCGCGCACAGCGTCATCAGCCCGTCGAGCAGCACCTGACGGGTCACCACGACGTGGTACGGCATGACGGCGAGCAGCAGCGCGGCGGCGAGCCCCGCGCCCCGGCCGTACAGCCTCCTGGCAAGGAGATAGGTGACGCCGACGGTCACGACGCCGACGCCGGCGGCGACCGCGCGGGCCGTGAACTCGTCGGTGCCGCCGCGCAGGAAGAGCGACAGGAAGCCGGTGAACAGTACGGGGTGGGCGCGGAAGACGGGGAACACCGGCTGCATGGCCGGGTCGCCGGCCAGGGAGGCGGCGGTGCCGGTGTAGACGGCCTCGTCACTGTTGAAGCCGATCTGGGTGAGCTGCCAGAACCGCAGGAAGGCGGCCAGGGCGAGGACGGCGGTCAGCGGCAGGACGCCGCGGATCATCCGGTCGGCGGAGGGGCGCCGGCGCGGGCGGCCGGTGCGGGGGGCCGGGGGGTACGGGGTGCCGGTCCGCGCGTCGGTGTCGGCGGGGGAGTACGTGGAACGGCTCATGGCGTCCTCCCACCGGCCTCGGTCGTACGGGAGGAGCGGGAGTCGGCCGGCACGGCGCCGGAGAGGGGCAGGACGGGGGAGCGCACGGGCTGCGGCGCTTCGGTCTCCGCCGTCTCCGGCTCCCAGTGCGGCCACGGATGCCCGTAGGCCCGGCGGGCCGGGCGGCCGTTGATCGCGGGCCGGTCCGGGGCGAGGAGCCGGGGTATCTCGTCGGCCCAGCCGAAGCGGTCGGAGGCAAGCACGCGGGTGCGGACGCCGGAGAGGAAGCCGGACAGGACGTCCCGTTCGCGGCTGCGCAGCCGGGCGTGGTCGAGCCCGTCGACGGTGATGGCGGGCGCGAAGTACCGGAAGGGCGGGAAGCCGTACGCGTCCTCGGTGTTGACGAGCAGCCGGCTCACGGTCTCGTCGTGGCCGAGATCGCTCAGGCGGGGCTCGCCGCGCTCGATGACGAACAGTTCGGTCACCTTGACCGCGCTGCTCAGCCGGCAGTCCACGAGCCGGTCGACGGCGTACTTCGGCGGCGGCACGAGGATCTGGGTGACCGCGTTGATGCCCATGATGGGGAGGTTGTGGCGGGCGAGGGTGAAGGCGAAGGAGCGGCCTTCCTTGGAGTGCAGGCGGCTCTGCCGCTGCAGCCGGTGCCACTCGCGCGGGGTCAGGTCGTCGGAGCGTACGGCGTGCAGGGTGTGCGCGCTGATGGTGAGCGGCTTGGGGAAGCACAGGGCGTTGCCGGTGGCGTCGACGACGGTCATGTCGTCGGACAGGAACCGCCCTTCGTGTTCGCTCAGCAGCCGCAGCACCGTGGACGTCTTGCCGGTGTCGGTGAGCGCGGAGAGCATCACGCCGGTGCCGCCGAGCTCGACGCACGCGGAGTGCAGCAGCATCCGGCCGCGGGCGACCAGCACGAAGCGCAGCAGCGCCTCCAGGACGTTCGTGTAGACGACGTGCGGGGAGCGGGCGAGCAGCGGGCTGACGAGGACGTCGATGGGGTGGCCGATGTCGACGCGGAAGTTGGCGCCGAGCCGGCCGAGCTGTTCCTCGTACTGCACGGTGGTGGGCTGCGGTGCGCCGCGGCCCGGGATCTCGGTCATGACGGCGCGGTGGCGCGGGAACCGGCGGCCCACGTCGCCGACGCGGACGGTGATGTCGCAGGAGTCGGGCGGCACCCACTGGGCGCGGAAGAACTCCAGCTCGGGCAGCCGGATCTGGGAGCCGATGGTGACGGTGCCGGCGATGTCGTAGCGGTACGTCAGGTACCTGGGCCGCTTGGGGTGGGCCGGGCCGGCCTCGGGGGCCGGGGCCGGGGGCGGCGTGGCGGTGCCGATTTCCGGGGAGCCGGGGACGGCGGCGCCCGGGGCGACGAGCACGCGAACGGGGTCGCGGCGGGCTCCGTCGTCGCGGCGGCCGCGGTAGATGAGCAGGTCGCTGAAGAGGAACCGGGCCACGAAGAGCACCACGAGGCTGAGGACGTTGGCGGTGAGCAGCCCGACCCCGGCGAGGACCAGCGCCTGCAGGAGGGGCAGCCGGCCGAGCAGCAGGAGGTTGTTCAGGGCGAGGAAGGCGATGCCGCGGACGAGGGCCGCCCGCCGGCCGCCGTCCCCGCCGCCGCGGTAGACGAGCGTCTCCAGGAGGGCCCAGTTCCACAGGGACGACACCTGGGTGGCGAGGGTGGCGCCGAGCAGCTCATGGAGCCCGGCGACGGTGTGGAAGAACCAGAGGGCGGCGGTGTTGACGGCGATGCCGCTGAGGCCGACGAGTCCGAAGGCGAGGAACCGCGCGGTGGTGCCGAGGCCGGGCCGGCCGGGCGCCGCGTCGCGGCCGGTGTCGCCGCGGCGCCCCCGGCCGGGCTCGGGCCGGCGCAGCCGGGCGAGGTGCCGCAGGAAGCGCAGCCCTTCGCGCAGCGAGGCCTTGGACGTGCCGGCCGCGCGCGGCGCGAACTGATAGGCGACCTCGGCGACGCGGGCGCCCGGGTGCCGGACGAGCAGTTCGAGGAGCACCTTGAAGCCGAGGGGGCTGAGCCGGTCCGGGTCGATCGCGGCGGTACGGAAGGCGAAGAGCCCGCTCATGGGGTCGCTGACGCCCGCGAGACGGTGCGGGAAGACCACCTTGGCGAGCACCGTGCTGCCGCGCGACACGAGCCGGCGGGCCGGGCCGTCGAGCCCGTCGCCGGTCGATCCGGACCCGGCGTAGCGGGTGCCGACGACGATGTCGACGCCGTGTCCGAGGGCCGTACGGGCGAGTGCGGCGGCGGCCTGGGGCGGGTGCTGGAGGTCGGCGTCCATGACGAGGGCCCACTCGCCCCGGGCATGGCGTGCGCCCGCGAGGACGGCACCCGCCAGGCCGCCCTCCCGGGCGCCGCTCTCCCGGTGGATCATGCGGACCGGCAGCCGGCAGGCCGGGGCGTGCCGCGCGGCCGTCGCCGGGGTGTCGTCGTCGCTGTCGTCGACGAAGAGGATCTCGACGGGCAGCTCGTCGAAGGCCGGTTCCAGGGCGTTCAGCAGCAGCGGGACGGATTCGCGCTCGTCGCGCGTCGGGATGACGAGGGTCAGCCGGGGACGGGAGCGTGGCTGCGGGTCGTTCAGCTCGGAGCACGCGGTGCGGGGGATGCGGTTGCCGTCCATGTCAGCGGCCTCCAGCGGAGGACGGTGCAGACGCGCTGTCGCCGTACGTCTACGTTTTAAACATACATATTGCGCCGCCTTGTCATGCCTGTCAATAAATGTCCACTTATGGTGTAAATATATGCCTTCAAGGCGTTCGGATATAGTCGGTACCAGTCGCAGCGCGACATCGAGCCGGAGGCACCCCATGGGCAGCAGCCCCCAGCCGGACCGCCGGAAGGTGGACATCGGCCACAGCACGGAGCGCCGCCGCGGCCGGCGCCGGCTGAGCCGTGAGCGCGTGCTCGCCGCCGCGCTCGACGTCGTCGACCACGAGGGCCTGTCCGCGCTGAGCATGCGGCGGGTCGCCGCCGAACTCGACGTCGAGGCGATGGCGCTCTACCGCTACGCCCCGAGCAAGGACGCGCTCCTCGACGGGCTCGTCGAGCAGCTCTACATCGAGCTGCACGCGGACCTCGACCGCGAGGAGCCCGCACCCCTCGGCCGGTCGCCCGACCTGCCCGCATGGCGCGCCGAACTCCTCCGCGGCGCCTGCGCCCTGTACCGGGTCTCCCTCGCCCACCCGCACGTCGTGCCGCTCCTCGCCACCCGGCTCCTCGCCGTCCCGCTGGCCCGCCGCCCCCTCGCCGTCCTGAAGGCCCACGAGCGGGTCCTCGTCCTCCTCGGACGCGCCGGGCTCGACGAACAGGGCGTGGTCACCGCTTACCGGGCGGTCACCGCCTGGGTGCTCGGCTACATCTTCAGCGACCTGCGGGCCGTGGTCGACAACCCCGACGAGCCCGATCCGGCGTTCCGCCTGGGCCTGCACCTGCTGCCGGCCCACGAGCTTCCCCGGCTGCGTGCGACCGTGCCCTCCCTGGCGGAGAAGGGTGGCTACCAGGAGCTGACGGCCGGCCTCGACGCGCTGCTCGACCGCATCCTCGCCTCGGTCGCTCCGCGCACGGACGAGGCGCCGGACCCGGCATAGGCGGCCGGATACCCCCTCCCCGTATGATGGGCGGGTGGAATCCGAGGTCGAGAGGCGCCCGAGGGCGGCGACGTGGTGGAGCCGTCCCGTGCTCGCCGCCGTGCTGCTAGTCGGCCTCGTGCTGATGCACGTCCTCGGCCACCCCGGCGAACGGACGGCGGCCGCGCACGCGTCAGGCGGGTCCGTGTCCGCGGCGGCGGAGGAGCACCTCGGGGCCCACGCCGACGATGCGAGTCCCCGCGCCGGAGCCCACGGCTCCCAGGTGACGCAGCGTGCGGGGGCCCACGCCTTCCCGGCGGAGCAGCGCCCCGGAGCCCACGCCTTCCACGCGACGCAGCGCGCCGGATCCCATCCCGGCCGTGCGGAGTCGCCCGCGCCCGTGCACGGCGTCGGTGTCGCGGCCGTCTGCCTTGCCGTGCTCGGCGCCGGCGTCGGTCTCCTGTTGTCCGTCCGCCGCGCGCTCGTGCGCCGCCGCAGAGAAGCCGGCACGCCGTCGGCCGGGCGGATCGCCCACGCCCTGTGGGCGATCCCGCCGCCCGCCTCACCCGGATCCCTCCTGACCAGGCTCTCCCTGTTGCGCATATAGGCGGACCGCCCGCTCCACGCACCGAGCGGAAAGCCGCCCTGCACACGCGACGACCACGTCAAGAGGTTCCACAGTCATGTCCCGACCCACCCGTCGTACCGTCCTCGGTGCCGGCCTCGCCGCCGCCGGCACCGGTCTGCTCACCGCCTGTTCCGGTTCCATGAACGGCATGGACCATTCCTCCAGCGCGGGAGGCACGGCGCCCGGCGCCGACTACCTCGCCCCGGACAGCAAGGAGGTCGGCGCGGCCGAGGCCCTCCGCAACCCCGGCCCGGAGCGCAGGTTCACGCTCACGGCCGTCGAGACCCCGCTCGACCTCGGCGGCGGACGGACCGTCCGCTCCTGGGCGTACGGAGACGACCTCCCGGGCAAGGAGATCCGGGTCACCGCGGGCGACACGCTCGCCCTCACCCTCGCCAACCACCTTCCCGAGGCCACCAGCGTCCACTGGCACGGACTCGCGCTGCGCAACGACATGGACGGCGTCCCGGGCCTCACTCAGCGCGACATCAGGCCGGGCGCCTCCTTCGAGCACCGCTTCGCCGTCTCCCACCCCGGCACGTACTGGTTCCACCCCCATTCCGGCGTCCAGCAGGACCGCGGCCTGTACGCCCCGCTGATCGTGGAGGACCCCAAGGAGCCCCTGGCGTACGACAAGGAGTGGGTGATCGTCCTCGACGACTGGGTCGACGGTGTCGACGGCTCCACCCCGGACGCCGTGCTCGCCGAGCTGAGCAAGGGCATGGGCGGCATGGACCACGGCGGATCCGGCTCTCGATCGGGCTCCGGATCCGGCTCTGGATCGGGCTCCGGCTCCGGTGGCATGGAGGGTCACGACATGTCGAGCATGTCGACGACCACGAGGAGGTCACCGTCGCCGAAACCGGCCGGCCCCTCGCGCATGCTGATGGGCGCCACGAGCGAGCTGCTCGGCGGTGACGCCGGGGACGTCGGCTACCCGTACTACCTCGTCAACGGCCGTACGCCCGACCAGCCGCAGACCTTCACGGCCAAGCCCGGTGACCGGATCAGGCTCCGCGTCATCAACGCCGGCGGCGACACCGCCTTCCGGGTCGCCCTCGGCGGCCACGAACTCACCGTCACGCACGCCGACGGCTTCCCCGTCGCGCACGCGAAGGCCGACGCGCTCCTGCTCGGCATGGGCGAGCGCCTCGACGCCCTCGTCACCGTCAAGAACGGGGTCTTCCCGCTCACCGCGCTCGCCGAGGGCAAGAACCGCACCGCCCTCGCCGTCCTCCGTACCGGCGGCGGATCGGCGCCCACCGCCTCCGTACGCCCGAAGGAGCTGGACGGAAAGGTCGTCCACGGCGGGCAGCTGAAGGCCGCCGAGGCCGTACGGCTCGCACCGGGCCGTCCGGACCGGACGATCGAGTGCGAACTCACGGGCTCGATGACGGCGTACGACTGGGCCATCAACGGCAAGAAGTACGACCCCGTGCAGCGCTACCCGGTCCGCTCCGGCGAGCGGGTCCGGCTGTCCTTCGTGAACCGCACGACGATGTGGCATCCCATGCACCTGCACGGCCACACGTACGCGCTCGCGGACGGCGGCGCGCGCAAGGACACCTCGATCGTGCTGCCGGGCCGGCGGCTCGACGTCGACTTCGACGCCGACAACCCCGGCCTGTGGATGATCCACTGCCACAACGTCTACCACGCGGAATCCGGGATGATGACGGTGCTCGGCTACCTGAGGTAGAACGCCCGCGCCCCCTGCTCGTGCGGCCACCGTCCATGCCGACGGCTCGCTTTGTGTGGCGTGACCACATGCCCCCTGGTCTGTCCGCCCACCTACCGTGGGCGGACCCGGTGCCAGGACGGGCAGTGGGGGGACGCGCCACGGGCGCACGAGCGGGGGAGGGCGCGACATGGCCGACAGACGGAGTCCGGGGCGCCGGTGGCGGCAGCGTGCAGCCCGTGTCCTGGCCGTGGTGGGGGTCGTCGCGGCCGCCGTGGTGGCGGCGCCCGCCGCCGCGAGCGGCGCGACGCCTCCCCCGTACCTCACCCTGGAGGCGAGCTACGGGGCCGGGACGGTCGGCAACGGCTGGGAGCGGGTCGAGCGCTATCTCGACACGACCACCGGATTCCGCACCGAGGGCTTCCCGGCCGACGGCCGCGGCGACCAGGACGGCAAGCGCGTCACGTACTTCGGCGGCGTCTCCCGGCCCTCCTCCGGCCGGTTCCTGCTCTACTCGGCCCCCGGCTGGAACACCGGCAGCCGCACCACCCCCGTCCTCCTCGTGCACGGGGCGAACGACACGGCGGACCGGGCCTGGGCCAACCCCGGCGAATCGGGCGGCTACGGCTGTGGCGCCGCCTCCTGCCCGTCCACCGGCCTCATGCAGTACCTCTCGGAGCGGGGCCACCGCGTCTTCGCCGTCGGCTTCGCGCACAAGCAGGGCGACAACCTGATGCAGGCGCAGATCGTCGGCGACGCGATCGCCGTCATCAAGGCGAAGCTGGGCGTCACCTCGGTGGACCTGGTCGGGTGGAGCAAGGGCCAGATGTCGACCCGCGCGTACGTGTCCTCCCTGAAGCCCGCCTGGGGACGGGCCTACGCCGGTGACGTCCGCCGCCTGATCACCCTCGGCGGCCCGAACGGCGGCTACGACTACCCGTACGCCCACGGCTGGGCCCACGACTTCTCCATCTGGCCGGAGTGCGGAGGGAAGGTCAACGCACCCTCCCCGCACTCCCACATGACCTGCTACGGCCTCTACACCGCCCACCCCGAGTTCTCGATGACCCCGGCCGGCGGCCAGGACAACTACCCCGGGCAGCGCCAGATGCTGGCCCGCTGGGACGGGGTGTACGGAGTCGACGGCGCCGCCCAGGACTGGTACACGACCTACTACGGCGGCCAGGGCTTCTACACCGCGGGCACCGGTATCCAGGCGGCCATCGACGCCGGATCGCTGATCGCCCCGCTGCACGGCGCCGGCGTGCCGGCCTCCGTCACCACCTATCTGCTGGCCGGCGGCTCCGCCGACATCGTCGGCATCTTCAACGAGAACCGCGGCCCCAGCGACGGCGTCGTCTTCATCTCCAGCGCCCTCGACACCACCGGCATCCCCACCGTCGGCGGCAAGGCCACCATCGCCTCGGCCAACCACCTCGAACTGGGCTGGCACAGCACGGCCGCCGCCCAGGTCGCCACCTGGCTCTCCTGATCCACACGCGACTGCTTCCCCCGCGACTGATCCCCCCCCGCGACTGATCCCCCCGCGACTGATCCACACCCGACTGATCCACACGCGACTGATCCCCGCGACCGATCCACACGCGACCGATCCCGCACGCGACAAGGACCTCGACGACATGACCCCGCTCCGCACCCGCCGTGTCACCACCGGCCGGCTGACCCAGCAGATCACCGAGGCCAGGACCGAGGGCGAAGCCGTCGTCTTCGTCCACGGCAACGTCTCCTCCTCCGCGTTCTGGCACTCCACCCTCACCACGCTGCCGGACCGCTACCGCCCCCTCGCCGTCGACCTGCGCGGCTTCGGCGGCACCGACCCGCTGCCCGTCGACGCCACCCGCGGCCTGCGGGACTACGCCGACGACCTCGGCGAGCTGCTCACGGCCCTCGGCATCGACCGGGCCCACCTGGTCGGCTGGTCCATGGGCGGCGGCGTGGTCATGCAGTTCCTGCGCGACCATCCGGCCGCCGTGCGCTCCCTCACCCTGGTCAGCCCGGTCTCCCCGTACGGCTTCGGCGGCACGCACGGAGTGGACGGCACGCTCAACTCCCCGGACGGGGCCGGATCGGGCGGCGGCTCGGCCAACCCGGAGTTCGTCCGGCTGCTCGCCGAGGGCGACCGCGGCCAGGACTCCCAGGTCTCGCCGCGCACCGTCCTGACGACCTGCTACGTCAAGCCGCCGTTCCACACCGAGTACGAGGACGCGTACGTCGAGTCCATGCTCGCGACCCGCCTCGGCGACGACCACTATCCGGGCGACAGCAAGCCGTCCACGGCCTGGCCCGGCTTCGCGCCCGGCACGCGGGGCGTCCTCAACTGCATGGCCCCGAACCACTTCCGCGTCGACGACCTGCACCTCGTCGACCCCAAGCCGCCGGTCCTGTGGATCCGGGGCGAGGACGACATCATCGTCTCCGACACCTCCCTGTTCGACCTGGCGCACCTGGGCGCCATCGGCGCGGTCCCCGGATGGGAGGGCGTCCCGGCGCAGCCGATGCTGGCGCAGACGCGGCACGTCCTGGACCGGTACGCCGCCGCCGGCGGGAGCGTGCGGGAGGTCGCCGTGGCGGACGCCGGGCACGCCGTCCACCTCGAACGCCCCGAGGAGTTCGGCAAGGCACTCCTGGAGGTCCTGTCGGCATGACGGTCTGCCGTACGCGGCAGGGGGAGGTCCGCGGCCGGACCTCCCCCGACGGGGTGACCTCCTTCCTCGGCATCCCGTACGCCGCCCCGCCCTTCGGCGCGCGACGCTTCCGGGCGCCCGCCCCGCCGGAGCCCTGGACGGGCGTGCGCGAGGCCACCGCCCATGGGCCGACGGCGCCGCACGCCCCCTACGCGCCGCCCTTCGACGCCCTGATCCCGGAGAACGACATCCCGGGTGAGGACTGTCTGAACCTCGGCGTCTGGACCCCGGCCCCGGAGCCGGGCGCGGGCCTCCCCGTGATGGTGTGGCTGCACGGCGGGGCGTTCAGCAACGGCTCCGGCTCGGCGTCCGGATACGACGGAGGCGCCTTCGCCCGTGACGGCGTCGTCTGCGTCACGCTCAACTACCGCCTGGGCGCCGACGGCTTCCTGAGCCTCCCGGGCCGCCCCGACAACCGGGGCCTGCTCGACCAGATCGCCGCACTCCGCTGGATCCGCGACAACATCGCCTCCTTCGGCGGCGACCCGGACCGGGTGACCGTCTTCGGCGAGTCGGCGGGCGCGATGAGCATCGGCGCACTCCTGACCACCGAGGCGGCCCGGGGGCTCTTCCACCGGGCGATCCTGCAGAGCGGCGCCTGCCACCACTTCCTGCGCCCGCCGTCGGCCGCGCTGATCGCGGCCCGCCTGGCGGAGAAACTGGGGATCAAGGACGCGACCCCCGAAGCCTTCGCGTCCGTCCCCCGGAAGGAACTCCTCCCGGCCCAGGCCGAGTTGCGTGCGGACGTGGCCGCCGACCCGGACCCGGCGCGCTGGGGCGAGGCCGTCCTCAACATGATGCCCTTCGAGCCGGTGCGGGCCGGGCTCGCCCTCCCCGGCGCGGACTGCGAGGTCGACCTCCTCGTCGGCAGCAACCGCGAGGAGTACCGGCTGTTCCTGGTCCCCACGGAGCGCCTCCACGTCTTCCCCGAGCCCAAGCTCCGTGCCATGACCGCGGCCTACGGGCTCGACCCCGACGAGGCCCTCCCCGTCTACCGGGCCGGCCGCCCGGACGCCACGCCCGGCGAGCTCCTCGACGCGGTGGCCACGGACTGGTTCTACCGGATCCCCGCCATCCGCCTCGCCGAGTCCGTGCCCGGCTCGTACCTCTATGAATTCGCCTGGCGCTCCCCGCGGTTCGACGGTGCCCTCGGCGCCTGCCACGCCCTGGAGCTGCCCTTCGTCTTCGACCGCCTCCACGACCCCTCGTACGCGCCCCTGCTCGGCGCCGACCCGCCCCAGGCCCTCGCGGACGCGATGCACGGGGCGTGGGTCCGCTTCGCGAAGACGGGCAGTCCGGGCTGGAAGGCGTACGACACGGTGGACCGCACGACGATGACCTTCGGCGCCGCACCCGAGCCCGTCCCCGACCCGCGAGCGGGGGAGCGGCTCCTCTGGGAGGGGGTGCGCTGAGGGGCCCTCACCGTGCGAGGAAACGCCGCAGTCCGTCCCGTACGCCGTCCGTGGGCACGGTGGCGGCGAAGCAGGCCGCCTCGACGGCGAGGCCCTCGTCGACGGGCAGGTTGATGCCGCGGGTGACCGCGCGCAGGCAGGCCGCCACGGCCGTCGGCGCGTGCCGGACGATGCGCGCGGCCAAGTCGTGGGCCGCGCCGAGGAGTTCGTCGGCCGGTACGACGTCCGTGCGGTCTACGCGATGCCGACCGTGCACAACCCGCTCGGCTGGGTCCTGGACCGGGAGCAGCGCGAGCGGCTCGTCGCCGTCGCCCGGTCGCGGGACTGCCTGATCGTCGAGGACGGCACCTACGCGTTCCTCGACGCCTCGCCGCCCCCGCCGGTCCAGGCCCTCGCGCCCGAACGCACCTGTTACGTCGCCGGTCTGTCGAAGAACGTGGCGCCCGGACTGCGGTTCGGCTTCGCCGTACTGCCCGGCCCGCATGTGGAAGGGGTCACCCGGAGCCTTCGCGGGGCGGCCTGGGGAGCCCCGGGGCTCGTCACGGCGCTCGCCACCGGCTGGCTCTCCGACGGCACCGTGACGCGCCTGGAGCGCGAGCGCCGCGAGGACGCGGCCGCCCGGCAGGGCAACCGCGCGGTCGGGGCGCTGGTGGGGCTCCAGGCCCGAGCCACCGGTCCCGTTGCCGGACGGGTCCGTCGACGCCGTCGTGACCGGCAACGCCCTGCGGACGAGCGTGCCGCACGTCCGGCGACGGTGAGTCCTCGGAGGTCGCGCCATGTCGGCCGTCCGTATGCAGGAGTTGAGTGACCGGATTCCGGAAACGTTGGCCTGAATGCCTCGACGGAACGGCTCCCGATCATGGAAACTGTCGTCAACGGCCCTTCAAGTGGGCCCAGTTCGACAAGATCTGACAATTGCGGGGGGAATCATGGCAACACTTGCTCTTCGTCGGTCGGCGCGCATAGCGGGCGCGATGGCCGGAGCGGCGCTCATCGTCGGCGCCACGACCGGTGTCTCGAACGCGGCCACGACGCCGCCTCCGGGGGCCAGCGCGTTCACCGGCGCCGCGAACTTCGGGGTGACCACGAGCACGCACCCCGACACCGTCGGCTGTAACGGCTACAAGGTGGTCGGCTCGGGGACCGTCACCGGCAACCGGATCGTCGGCACCGGCACCTGGTCGCAGACCGAGGACGCGTGCACCGCGACCGTCCCCGGCCAGTGGGACATCAACGGCAAGGTGACGGTCACCCAGACCGACGGCTCGCACCTGTACTTCACCTACCACCTCAGCGCGCCGCTGACCTCGGACACCATGGTCTACCCGTCCGGCACGTTCACGATCACCGGCGGCGACGGCAGCTTCGACGAGGCCGTCGGCAGCGGCAAGATGAACGCCACGGTCAACCTGCTCGACAAGGCCCACGTCGCCGCTGCCCTGGACGGCTCCATGGGCTTCCGCTGGCAGATCTGATCCAGCACACCAGGGCGCGTGGGGCGCCCTCGGGGCCGGCTTCGACACCGTCGAGGCCGGCCCCGCCTCTTCGTCCGCGACGCGCGTGTCGAACGTCTCGACGGAGGGTCCCCGATCGGGGAAGCTGTCCCCCAACAGCCCTTCTACAGGCCGTAGTTGGGCATGAGCTGACACGTTCGGGGGAGAACATGGCAAGAGTTGCCCGTCACTGGTCCGCACGCATCGCGGGTGTCGTCGCCGGAGCGCTGCTGATCACCGGCGGAACGGCAGGCGTCACCGTCGCCGCCCAGGCCGGCCCCTCGGCGACCGCCGCCGAGACCTACCTTCCCACCGTCGAGATCACCAGCAACTTCGCGGTGGTCGCCACCCCGCATCCCGACACCGTGGGCTGCAACGGCTACAACGTGACCGGCACGGGGACCTCCACCGGCCGGCCGGTCACCACCGCCACCTGGGCACAGAAGGAAGTGGTGTGCACCGCGACCATCCCCGGCAAGTACGACATCAAGGGGACGGCGACGATGACACAGCCTAACGGTGACCGGCTCAACATCAGCTACGCGCTCACCGCGCCGCTGACCTCGGACACCATGGTCTACCCCACCGGCACCTTCAAGATCATCGGCGGCTCCGGCAACTACGAGTTCGCGGCCGGCAGCGGCAAGATGAGCGCCCGCGTCAACCTCCTGGACCACGAGCACGTGAGCAGCTCCCTGATCGGAGAGATCCAGTACCTCGGCTGATCCCGCCCTGTCCACCGCGCACTTCCGAGGGGCCGCACCATGAAGAGCACGATGCAGGACCGCGAACTGCTGGTCCGTGACATCCTCGCGCACGGGCAACGCGTGTACGGGGAGAGCCGGGTGGTCCGATGTTCCGACGGGCCGACCGCACGCTCCTTACAGACCTTCGCCGACATCGCCCGTCAGGCCGAACAGCTCGCCGCCGCACTCGCCCGGCTGGGCGTCCAACTCGGCGAACGGGTCGCCACGCTGGCCTGGAACACGCCCGAACACCTCGTCGCCTACCTCGCCGTGCCCAGCATGGGCGCGGTGCTCCACACCCTCAACCTCCGCCTCCATCCCGACCAGTTGGGCTACATCGTCGAGCACGCCGAGGATTCCGTCATCCTCGTCGACGCGACCCTCCTGGACATGCTCGGACCCCTGCGGGACCGGCTGGGCGGCGTACGGCACGTCGTCGTCATCGGCGACGCGCCCGACCCGGACCTCCCCGCGCACATCGCCGTCCACCGCTGGGACGAGCTCCTCGCGGCCGAACGCCCTGGCTTCGACTGGCCCGACCTGGACGAACGGGAAGCGGCGGCGCTCTGCTACACGACCGGCACCACCGGCGACCCCAAGGGCGTCGCCTACAGCCACCGCTCCATCACCCTGCACACGCTCGGGGTCTCCGCCGGCGCCGGATTCGCGATGCACGACGGCGACCGCGTCCTGCCGATCGTCCCCATGTTCCACGCCAACGCCTGGGGCTGGCCGTACGCCGCCTGGCTGGCCGGCTCCGACCTGATCATGAACGGCCGGCAGCTGCACACCCCCGACCTCGCCCGGATCATCAACGAGGAGCGGCCCACCGCGGTCGCCGCGATCTGCACGATCTGGAACAGCCTGGTCCACCACGGCGAACAGCACCCGCTCGACCTGAGCGCCGTACGGCTCGCCGGCTGCGGCGGCGCGACCCCGCCGCGCGCCCTGCTCAAGGCCCTCAAGGACCGCTACGGGGTCCGCCTCAAGCAGGGCTGGGGACTGACCGAGACCAGCCCCCTCGCCACCTTCGCCGTCCCCCCGTACGACACACCCGACGAGGACGAGGTCGACTGGCTGGCCAAGAGCGGCCGCGTGATGCCCTTCGTCGAGGTGCGCCTGATCGCGGAGGACGGCAGCGAACAGCCCTGGGACGGCTCCTCGGTGGGCGAACTCGAACTCCGCGGACCCTGGGTCACCGGCTCGTACTTCCACACCGAGGACTCCCCGGAGAAGTTCCACGACGGCTGGCTCCGCACCGGCGACCTGGGCGTGATCGAACCGGGCGGCTGGGTCGTGGTCAGCGACCGGCTCAAGGACGGCATCAAGAGCGGCGGCGAGTGGATCTCCACCATCGAGCTGGAGAACGCGATCATCGAGCACCCCGCCGTCCTGGAGGCCGTCGTGGTCGGCGTACCCGACCCGACCTGGGAGGAACGCCCCCTGGCCTGCGTCTCCTTGGTGCCCGGCACCGGGGCCGACGGGGACGAGCTGCGGAAGTTCCTGACCGGACGCGTGGCGAAATGGTGGATCCCGGAGCGGTGGTCCTTCGTGGACGCCGTACCCAAGACCAGCGTCGGCAAGTACGACAAGCGGGCCGTGCGCGCCCTGTACGGGGACGGGAAGCTGGACGTCTGGACACCGGGCCGGCCCGGGGCGGCCAGGGACTGAGAACGGAAAGCGGCGCCCCGGACACCCGGGGCGCCGCCTCCCGTCCGTGTTTCAGGCCGCCGTCAGCCGCTCGGCCTCCGCCAGCAGCTCCCGCTGCTCCTCGGGGCCGAGACCCAGCTCCCGTACCCACCGGAGGGTCAGGACCAGGCGCGCCTGCATCGTCCCCTCCGGGTCCGGGTCCGGGTCCGGGTGCGGGTGCGGGTCCGGGTGCGCACCCTCCCGCGCCGCCGTGTCCGCGTCCAGGCCGTCGGTGATCAGCCGGGCGAGGGCCGCGGGATCGAAGTCCTCCGCGCCGGCCTCCAGGGAGCCGAGGAACTCCGCGACGTGTCCGTCGATCTCCTCGGCCATCGCGCCCTGCGGGAAGCGCCGCCGGGCCGCGAGCCCGAACGCGGCGCCGACCGCCCGCCCGTACCGCGCCCCGGCGGGGTCGAGGGCCGCGGACTTCTGCGCGAACCCGATGAAGTCGAACGCCAACAGGGCGCCCAGGACGTCGAGTTCGGTCGTGGTGGCGGTGGTCATGACGGCTCACCTTCTGCCCTGGGAGCGGCGGTCGTGGTGGTCGGGGCGGCGGCCGTGATCGCCGCCACCGCGCGTTCGGCGTCCCGGCCGACGAAGCCGATCAGCGCCGAGCCGCGGGTACGCATCCGGTAGAGCCCCAGATAGTGGCTGCCGGGCAGCACCCCGGAGCCCTCGGTGTGCCGGGGCTGCCCGTCCTCGTCCAGCATCCGCGGGTCGAGCCAGCTCCAGTCGGTGCGGTAGCCGGTCGCCCAGATCACCGCGGACGGCTTCACGCGCTCGCCGTCCGCGACGAGCAGCTCCGCGCCGTCGGCGCCGGTGATCCGGCCCACCGTGCGCATCCGGCCCGCCGCGACCAGCTCGGGCACCCGGTCGCCGACGATCGGGTCCGGTGCCTGCATGTTCACCGGCAGGCTCATCACACCGAGGACGCTCATCCACCAGAACATGTCCCGGCCGACGACCGTCTGCGGCAGCGGCGGCGAGACGGCCTCGCTGCAGCTGAGCACGACGCTGTGCGTCTCGGACAGCTCTGCGGCGATCTGCCGGCCCGAGTTGCCGTCACCGACGACCACCACCGTCCCCGGCGGCACCTGCCCGGCGTCCCGGTACTCGCTGGTGTGCAGCGTCGGCACGTCCGGGCTCAGCCCGGCCGCGAAGTCCGGCACCCGCGCCGCGCCGAACGCGCCGGTCGCGATCACGACCTGACCGGCCCGGCACTCGCCTTGCGCGGTCGTCACCAGATAGCCGTCCCCGTCCCCGCGCAGCGACAGCACGCGGTGGCCGGTAAGGACCGGGAGCTCGAACTGCTCGGCGTACTCCCGCAGATACGCCACCACCTCGTCCTTGCCGGGGTAGTGCGCGCCCTCGCCGGGGAAAGGCAGGCCGGGCAGGCCGGAGAACTGCGCGGACGTGAACAGCTTCAGTGAGTCCCAGCGCCGCGCCCAGGTCTCGCCGACCTCGCTCCCCGCGTCGAGCACCACACACGCGATCCCGGCCTGCCGCAGGTGGTACGCGGCGGCGAGGCCGGACTGGCCCGCGCCGATGACGGCGACCGGCACGGTCGCCGGCAGCGCGCCCGTCGGCCGCCTCGTCGGGTCGGCCTGATCTCTTCCCATACCGAATGTCCTCACTTCGTGGACCTGGAGCCCGCGGAACCGCGAGACCGGCCCGGGGTGGTTCGACCGGACCGGGCGGAACCGGTCCGGGGCGGACCGGGCGGAACCGGTCCGGGGCGGACCGGCTGGAGACCGGTCCGGGGTGGTGCGTGGACCGGCCGGGGCCCCCCGGGGGCGGCCCCGGCGGGTGGGTTAACCCCCCGGC
>NZ_JBSHDU010000023.1:0-105827 GCF_053616475.1 Streptomyces sp. NPDC055815
CCCGCCGTGTCCGGGGCGGGTCCGGGGAAACCCGGATGCGGGAGGCCGGGGGGTCTGGGGTACGTTGCGCACGCGCCCAGGGGGGAGGGGTCTTTGCCTGGCGTAGCCGCGGGGGGTTGACGGCCGCCCGTGTGCGCTCCCGTGGTCTCCCGTGCCGTGCGGCACGGGAATGCACAGAGGAACTTCATTCGTGCGAAGAATCGTCGCTCTCGGGGGGACGGCCGCGCTCCTTGTGGCCGGTCTGGTGTCCGGGGCCGGTGCCGCGTCCGCCGCGGGACAGGACGTGGTCGACTTCGACTTCGAGAACCGGGTGCTGCAGCCCGGTGACGGCTGGACCGAGCTGTCCCCGAGCGGCCTCGGGGGCATCCCCGACGGCACCCTGGTCTACGCCCTGAGCAAGGCGCCGCTGACCGACCCGGCGTGGACGCAGGCGGGGCTGCCCAGCGGGCTGAGCCTGGAGCCGTCCACCTCCTGCACGGCCCGCGCGGGCGTCGTCGGCGTGTACACGTGCCCCGTCAACGAGGACAATCCGTTCCCCTCGCTGGACGTCTCGGCCGCCGCGTCGACCGCCGACGGCACCACGCTCCACTACGGAGCCGTCTACGCCCCGCGCGGCACGGACCTCGCGAAGGCCGTCAAGGACGCGCAGATCGTCGGCAGCCTGCCGGAGGACGGCACGCGCGCCGCCCGTACGGTGACGGCGAAGACGCTGGAGCACGTCGCCCAGAACACGCTGGCCCTGAACACCCCGGCCCTGCCGGCGGGCGCCACGGTCACCCACTCCGTCACCCTGCACGCGGTGGACGAGGGCAGGCTCGAGATCTACTTCCAGCCGGCCCCGGGCCTGCGGGACTGGGAGGACGGCGAGACCCAGGTCACGATCACCGGCCTGGCCGCCAGTTCGACGATCGCCGACTGCGACCACAGCGAGGGCATCGAGTTCGGCGGCGGCATCTACTGCGACATCGACCCCGGCACCTCCGGGCCCACCGACGTCACCATCTCGTACAGCCTCAAGGCCGGTGCCTCCGCGGCCGCGTGGAAGATCCAGTCCGATGCCGTCTACCAGGTCTACGACTTCGGGACCGGCAACCCCGAGAAGAGCTCCACGTTCCCGATCGTCAGCACCCGCCCGGTGCCGACGCACTACGCGATGCTCGCCCGGGACAAGAGCGGCAACCTGCTGTGGCACCGCGGCACCGGCAAGGCGGCGACCCCCTTCGTCGACTGGGCCGAGAACGTCGGCCGCGGCTGGGGCGTCTACAACGCCCTCGCCAAGCTCTCGCCGATCACCGTCCAGGCCACCGGCGGCGGCGTCGTCGGCCGGGACGCCGGCGGTGTCCTCTGGTACTACCGGACGACCGGCAACGACTACGAGCCGCTCTCCACGCGGACCAGGGTCGGCACCGGCTGGGGCGCCTACAACAACCTCACGGGCGCCGGCGACGTGACCGGTGACGGCCGCGCGGACCTGATCGCCCGTGACGGGTCGGGCGTGCTGTGGCTGTACAAGGCCACGGGCGTCACGAGCGCGCCGTTCGCGACCCGCGTCCGCATCGGCAGCGGCTGGGGCGCCTACAACCAGCTCACCGGCCAGGGCGACTTCAGCGGTGACGGCCGCGCGGACCTCATCGCCCGGGACACCACCGGCGCGCTGTGGCTCTACAAGGGCACCGGCAGCGCCACCGCCCCGTACGCCACCCGCGTCAAGGTCGGCAGCGGCTGGGGCGGTTACCCGCTCCTGACCGGTCCCGGCGACCTCACCGACGACGGCCGCTCCGACCTGGTCGCCCGCGACACCGCCGGAGTGTTCTGGCTGTACAAGGGCACGGGCACCGCGACGGCCCCGTTCGCCACCCGCATCAAGCTCGGCACGGGCTGGGGCGACACGGCGGGCTCCTCGTACAACTACCTGTTCTGACCGGTCCTTCCGGTCACCCCCTCGGGGCCCGTCCCGGCGCGTGTCGCCGGGACGGGCCCCGTCGGCTTGTCGCGGCCGCTCGGTGCGGGTCCGGCTTCTCGGCTCGCTTTCGGTCTCTCCGTGCACAGGAGTTACCCGGTCCGGGACACTTGTGCGCACGGGGGGCGTACAGGTGATCGGGGTCGTGGGGAGGGTGCGCGGATGAGTCGGCGTTCCGGTGGGCTGATCGGGGTGTGGGCCGAGCAGCAGCGGGTGGCGCAGAGGCAGCGGGAGGGCCAGCACCAGGCGGTGCTGCGGCAGCAGCGGGACGCCGAGCGGGCGCAGCGGGCGTACGAGCGGGACGTCGCGCGGATGCAGCGGGAGCAGCGGGCCGCCTATCGGCAGCAGCGGGACGCCGACGCGCTGCGGCGGACCCAGGAGCTCGACCAGCGGGTCGCCCTCCTGGAGTCGCTGCTCGCGGTGGGCTGTCGGGCTCCCGCGTTCGGCGTGGAGTCGCTGCGGCGGGAGGAGGACGTCGAGCCGTTCTCCCCCGGCCCGTTGGGGGAGCCCGTCGCCCTGCCGGATCAGCGGTTCTACCAGCCGCAGGGGGCCTGGACGGCGTCCGGGCGTGCCCAGGCCGAGCGGGACGCGCGGGCCCGGTTCGAGCACGACTGGTACGCGGCGCAGGCGGCCGAGGCGCGGCGGGTCGAGCAACTGGCGGCGTACCGGCGCGCGTACGACGAGTGGGCGGCCGGCCGCCGGGCCGAGATACGCGCCCACAACAGCGGCATCGACGGGACGGTCGCGGCCCTGCGGGACGGGGAGGCCGGCACCGTCGTCGAGTACTTCACCGCCGTGCTGTTCGCGTCGACCGCCTGGCCCGAGGGCTTCCCCCGTGAGGTGTCCGCCGCCTACGACCGGGCGGGGCGGGGGCTCGTGCTCGACTGGGACCTGCCCGGGTACGAGGTCGTTCCCGAGGCCAAGGGCGTCAAGTACCTGCCGAGCACCGACCAGGACAAGGAGGTCCCGCGGCCGGTGACGCAGCGGCGGGCGCTGTACCGGGACGTCCTTGCGCAGAGCGTGCTCCTCGCCGTACGGGAGCTGTTCGCCGCCGACCGGTTCGGGGCGCTGGGCAGGGTGGCGCTGAACGGGTACGTCGGCGGGGTCGACCCCGCCACCGGGCTCGCCTCGCGGGTGTGCGTGGCCTCGGTCGTCGTGGAGCGGCCGGTGTTCGACCGGCTGAACCTGGAGCTCGTGGGGGCCGTCGAGTGTCTGACCGGGGCCCTGGGCGGGCGGCTCTCGGCCAAGCCGGAGGAGCGGGTGGCGGTGGCGCCGCTGCTGGCGCCCGACCAGGTGGGCTCCGACGTGGTGGTGCAGGGGGACGGCGAGGAGCCCGATCTGCTGACCATGGATCCGATCGCCTTCGAGGGGCTCGTGGCCGAGCTGTTCCGGGCGCGGGGGCTCCAGGCGGTGACCACCGAGCGGTCGGGTGACGGAGGGGTCGACGTGAAGGCGCTCGATCCCGATCCGATCAGCGGCGGGTCGATCGTGGTGCAGGTGAAGCGGTACCGGAACACGGTGCCGCCGTCCGCCGTACGGGATCTGTTCGGGACCGTGCAGGACGCCGGGGCCAACAAGGGGGTCCTGGTGACCACCTCGAAGTTCGGGCCCGGCTCGTACACCTTCGCCAACGGGAAGCCGCTGACGCTGATCCCGGGGACCGAGCTGGTGGACCTGCTGCACCAGCACGGGTTGCGGGGCCGCCTGGGCGGGCCCGCGCCTGCGGCGCCTCCCGTGTCCGCGCCGCCCGTGTCCGCGCCCGCCGAGGCCGCCGACGACTTCAACCTGCTCGGGATGGTGTGGTCGGGCTCCGCCGCCCTCGACGTCTGCGCGCTGGTCTGCGCCGGCAACCGGGTCCTGGGCGACGAGTGGTTCGTCTTCTTCAACAACCCCGCGACGCCCGACGGTTCGGTCGCCATGGTGGCGGCCGCGCCCGGTGACCGCGCGGCCGTGCGGGTCGGCTTCGACGCGCTGCCCGCGCGGGCGGACCGGCTGGTCCTGGTGGCGGCCGTGGACCCGGAGGTGAACCCCGACGCGGACCTGGGCGGGTTCACGGAGGCGGGGATCCGGCTGCGGGACGACGCGGGCGCCGAGCTCGACCGGCTTGAGGTGTCCGACGGGCGGCCGGGGGAGACCGCGCTCGTCCTCGGGTCGTTCCGCCGACGGGCCGGAGGCGACTGGGACTTCGTCCTCGGGGGGAAGGGGTACCGGGGCGGGTTGGAGGAGCTCGTGGGGGACTTCGGCATCGAGGTGGAGTAGCCCCGCCGGGGGTGAGGGCGTGCGCGGGCGCGCCCTCACCCCCGGCTGCTCAGCGGCCGCTGAGGCGGTTCGCGAGGACGGCCACGCGGTCCGTCTCCGCCGTGTGGGTGGTGGCCTCGCGGCGGTCGGCGCCCCGGATGGCGGCGTACATGGTCTGGACGCCGAGCCAGCGCAGCGGCTCCGGCTCCCACTTGCGGACCTTGTGGTTGACCCAGGGGAGGGCCGTGAGGTCGGTCGTGCCCGACTGGCCGGAGTCCTCCTTGATCAGGTCGCGGAGGGTCCGGGCGGCGAGGTTGGCGGTGGCGACGCCGGAGCCGACGTAGCCGCCGGCCCAGCCGAGGCCGGTGGAGCGGTCGAGGGTGACGGTGGCGCACCAGTCGCGCGGGACGCCGAGGACGCCGGACCAGGCGTGGTCCACCCGTACGCCCGCCAGCTGCGGGAAGAAGCGGACCAGGATCTCGCGGAGGGCCTCGATGGTCTGCGGCTGGGTGCGGCCGTCGTTGTCGGTCTTCGAGCCGAAGCGGTACGGGACGCCCCGGCCGCCCAGCGCGATGCGGCCGTCGGCGGTGCGCTGGGCGTACATGTAGGCGTGGGCCATGTCGCCGAGGGTCTCGCGGCCGTCCCAGCCGATCGACTCCCACTGGGCGTCGCTGAGCGGCTCGGTGGCGATCATCGAGGAGTTCATGGGGAGCCAGGTCCGGCGCTGGCCGGCGAGGGAGGCGGTGAAGCCCTCGGTGCAGCGCAGGACGTACGGGGCGCGGACCGTGCCGTACGGGGTGATCGCGTGCTTCGGCCTGATCTCCGTGACGGGCGTCGACTCGTGGATCGTGACGCCGAGCGCCTCGACGGCCGCGGCGAGGCCCTTGACCAGCTTGACCGGGTGCAGGCGGGCGCCGTGCGGGGTCCAGGAGGAGCCGACGGCCCCGGCGACGCGGATGCGGTCCGCCGTCTCCCGGGCGCCGTACAGCGCGCGGTCCGTCTCGCCGAAGGCGAGCTCGGCGGCGTGGAAGGCCTTGAGGCGGGCGAGCTGGGCGGGGGAGAGGGCCACCTCCAGGACGCCGCCGCGGTGCTGGTCGGCGTCGATCTTCTCGGTCTCGCAGACGTCGAGGACCTCGGTCACGGTGGCGTTCATGGCCTGCTGGAGGCGGACGGCGGCCTCGTGGCCGTGCAGCTTGGCGTAGCGGTCGCGGCCGGCGATGCCGTTGTAGAGCCAGCCGCCGTTGCGCCCGGAGGCGCCGTAGCCGCAGAACTTGGCTTCGAGGACGGTGATGTTGAGGAAGGGGACGGCCTTCTTCAGGTAGTAGGCGGTCCACAGTCCCGTGTAGCCGCCGCCGACGATGCAGACATCGGCGGTGGAGTCGCCGGGGAGCGGTTCGCGGGGCGCGGGGGCGCCCTCCTGCGCGTACCAGAACGATATTCCGCCGTTGACCGTGCTCATGTGTATCCCTCTTCCGGATGCGTGCCGGGAGGTTACCGGGGCGGGACCATGGCCGCACGGCCGTTGTGGGCATGCGTTCCTCCCCCAGACTTCGTCCGGGAGGTACCCCCAGGGCGGAACGCGGAGGCGCCGCTGAGGGCGCCGTCCCGTGTGCCCACCCGTCCCGCCCCAGCGGGACGATTGCCCACACGGGCGGGGAATTTCGGAGGCGCTGCGGGACGCCGGTGTCTAGGGTCGTGGGGTGATTCACGTACCCGAGGAGCTCGTCGCGTCGCAGGTGAAGTACAACGGGGAGGCCGGGCGGGAGTTCGTCGCCGGACTGCCCGAGCGGGCCGAGGAGTTCCTCGGGCGGTGGGGGCTGCGGGTCACCGGGCCCTCCATGCACGGCGTGGCCTCGCTCGTGCTGCCCGTGGAGCGGGTCGCCGACGGTGCCCCCGCCGCGCTGAAGATGCAGCTTCTGGACGACGAGAGCGAGGGGGAGCCCGTCGGTCTGCGGGTCTGGGACGGGGGCGGCGTCGTGCGGCTGCTCGACCACGACGCCGCGACCGGGACGATGCTCCTCGAACGGCTCGACGAGGCCCGGCCGTTGTCCTCGGTCGAGGACACCCGTGAGGCGCTCGGGATCGTCGCGGGCCTGCTCGCCCGGCTCGTCGCCGTCCCCGCCCCCGAGGGGCTCCGCACGCTCGGGGACATCGCGGCCGGGATGCTCGCCGACGTGCCCGGGGCCGTGGCGCGGCTCGGCGCGGACGACGCCGCCGTGCTGCGGGACTGCGCGGCGGCCGTACGGGACGTGGCCGGCGAGCCGGGGGACCGGCTGCTCCACTGGGACCTGCACTTCGGGAACGTCCTGGCGGCCGAGCGGGAACCCTGGCTGGCGATCGACCCCAAGCCGCTGGCCGGCGACCCCGGCTTCGACCTGCTCCCGGCGCTCATGGACCGCTTCGACCCGGACGAGGCGCTGTGGCGGTTCGACCTGCTCGCCGAGGTCGTCGGGGACCGGCGGCGGGCGACCGCGTGGACGCTGGGCCGGGTCCTGCAGAACGGCCTGTGGGACGTCGAGGACGGCGAACCCCGCCTCGACCCCGAGCAGGTCGCCCTCGCGCGGATCCTGCTGGCCAGGAGGGCCTGAGCCGAGGCAGGGTGGGGCCATGATCCGTACCGCCGCACCCGCCGACGTCCCCGTCATCCACGCCCTGATCCGCGACCTCGCCGCGTACGAGAAGGCCCTCGACGAGGTCCGCGCGACCCCCGAGCAGCTCCACGAGGCCCTGTTCGGCGAGCGGCCCGCCGCCTTCGCGCACATCGCCGAGACGGAGACGGGCGAGCCGGTCGGCTTCGCGCTCTGGTTCCTCAACTTCTCCACCTGGCGCGGTGTCCACGGCATCTACCTGGAGGACCTGTACGTCCGCCCGGAGGCCCGCGGCGGCGGCCACGGCAAGGCGCTGCTGCGCGAACTGGCCCGCATCTGCGTCGAGCGCGGCTACGAGCGCCTGGAGTGGTCGGTCCTCGACTGGAACCAGCCCTCGATCGACTTCTACGAGTCCCTGGGCGCCCGCCCGCAGGACGACTGGTCCGTGTACCGGCTGACGGACGGGGCCCTGGCCGAGCTCGGCGGGGCGACGGTGTAGGAAGGGTGCATGGATACGGACATTGAGCAGCGGTTCCAGCGGATCACCGCCTTCATCGAGGCGCGGCTGACCCCGCTCTTCGACCCCGCCAACGGGAGCGACCACGGCTTCGGCATGGACGACACGTCACGTGCGCTGCGCGCCCTGCGCTACACCGTGCAGGCCGCGTCGCAGGTGAACGGACTCGTGGAGAAGCGGGAGACGGCGCCGGAACTGCGGCAGGTCGTCGACCAGGCGCTTGAGCACAACTGGGACGTGCTGCGCTCCATCGCCCGGATGTGGGAGGACCACCCCGACTTCACGAAGGAGTTCAAGGCGCACTCCTGGGACGTCCTCGGGGTCTGACCCCCTACGGGACCAGCACCACCTTGCCCGTCGTGCCCCGGTTCTCCAGGGCACGGTGGGCCTCCGCCGCCTGCGCGAGCGGGAAGCGGTGGACCGCGGGGCGCAGCGTCCCGGTGGACGCGGCGTCCAGGGCGGCGAGTTCGAGCGTACGGATGTCGCCGCCCGCCTTCTGGATCATGACGGGGCCGAGGACGGACTCCGAGGTGATGCCGCGCTCGGCGAGCTCCTCGGGGCTGAAGGTGAGCGGTTCGCCGTCGTGGAGTCCGGCGCCGGACCAGCCGAAGACGAGGTGCTGTCCGCCCTTGCCGAGCAGGTCGACGGCGGCGCGCCCGGTGTCGCCGCCGACCGAGTCGAAGACGACCGTGGCCTCCTTGCCGACGGAGTCGAGGTACGCGCGGACCTTCTCCGGCCAGTCGGGCCGCTTGTAGTCGACGGCCAGGTCCGCGCCGTTCGCCTCGACGAGCGCGGTCTTCGCGGGGCCGCCGGCGAGGCCGACGACGGTCGCGCCGGCGTTCTTCGCGTACTGGACGAGCAGGGTGCCGATGCCGCCGGCGGCGGCCGGGACGATCGCGACCGAGTCGGGGCCGAGTTCGGTGAAGCCCAGGATGCCGAGGGTCGTGCGGCCGGTGCCGATCATGGCGACGGCCTCCGCCTCGCCGAGGTGGTCGGGCAGGGCGTGCAGCCGGGCGGCGTCGGTGACGGCGAGTTCGGCGTAGCCGCCGGGGTTCATGCCGAGGTGGGCGACGACCCGCTTGCCGAGCCAGACCGGGTCGGTGCCCTCGCCGAGGGCGTCGACGGTGCCGGCGACCTCGCGGCCGGGGATCGTGGGGAGCGCGGTGGGCGCGGGGAAGGGGCCCGTGGCGCCCTCGCGGAGGGCCGTGTCGAGGAGGTGCACGCCGGCCGCCGCGACCCGGACCCGGACCTGGCCGGGGCCGGGCACCGGGTCGGACGTCTCCTCGTAGGTGAGGTTCTCGGCGGGGCCGAAGGCGTGGAGGCGGATGGCGTGCATGACGGTTCCCCTGTCGTCGTACGGGTGGACTGCTCCACCCTCCGACCTCAAGCGCGCTTGAGGTCAAGGCCGTGCCTGAGCCTCAAGCGTGCCTGAGGTCGAGGCCGTGGTGGTGGTGGCGGTCCACGAGGTCCGCGCGCAGGGCGAGCGACACCGCCTCGACCGCGCTCGTGAACGACACCTCCGACAGCACGCCCGGCGCCGCCACCTGATCGCCCACCAGGTACACCCCGTCGCCCCGGTCGACGGCCGGCCGGTCGCGCCAGGTCGTGCCCGGGCGGTCCACCGCACCCGTACGGCCCTGGGAGACGGACTCCCGCCGCCACACCGTCCGCTCGCGCCAGCCCGGGAAACCGAGGTCGAGCAGCCGCTCGCCGTGCGCGACGCCGTCCGCCTTCGACGCCTCGGGCCCGATCGGCAACTGCGCCTGGATCAGCTGCTGCCCGGCCGGCGCCAGCGAGGCGTCCTGTGCCGTGAACCGCTCGATCCAGCCGGGCGCGTCCAGGTCGGAGACCACGAACGGATCGCCCTTCCGGGTCCGCAGCGCCAGGTCGAACAGGACCGTACGACCGCTCTCCCAGGTCAGCGACGGGTCGCCGAGGAGCCGGGCCGCGGCGGGCAGGGCGGTCGCGACGATCACGGGCCCGCCGCCGACCGGCAGGGCGTCGACCCGGGACGAGGTCTCGATCCGTACGCCGAGCTCACGCGCGCGCGTGGCCATCCGCTCGATCAGCTCGCCCCAGCCGCCCCGGACATAGTGCGCCTCCGGCGGCAGGGCCGCGGCCCGGTGCAGCCGTTCCTGCACGAAACGCGCCGACAGGGAGCCCGGGTCGTGGTGGAAGAGCGCGACCCCGCTGTACGCGGCGGCCACGCGCGCGGTGCGCTCGCCCGCGAGACCGGTGACCCAGGTGCGGAAGTCGAGGTCGACGGGGGCCTGTTCGGGGTTGCGGCGGGCCTGACGGAACAGGGCGAGCGGCGGGATGCGGCGCACGGCGCCGTCGACGTGCACGCGGAAGCGGACGGCCTCGGCCGGCGGCAGCGCGGCCAGGGGGCCGATGAGGCCGCGCTGCTTGAGCCAGGTCCAGTGGGGGCCGCCGTTGTAGAGCGCGTGCGGGCCCTCGTTGGTCAGGTACGGGCCGCCGGCCGTACGGCCCCGGCCGCCGAGCGTCCGGTGCGCCTCGTGCAGGGTCACCTCGGTGCCGGCCTCGGCGGCCGTGATGGCGGCGGTCAGTCCGGCGAAACCGCCGCCGATGATCGTGAGCTTCCGCATGTCCGTCTCCTTCGTGAAGGTCTCGTACGGGGGACGGTGGGCGGGGCCGCGGATGTGACATCGGGGGCGTTGTCAGTGGCGTACCTCACGATGGGGTGCATGGCGACGACCGGGAACCGGAAGAAGAAGGTGGCGGGGGCACGACGGCCGGAGGTGCGGCTGCCTCCCCTGGAGGCGTACGGGGGCGGGCTCGCACCGGACGGGGACTACGACGGCCTCGAACTGGCCGGGCTCGACCTGACCGGCCAGTCGGGCGAAGGGGCCCGGTTCCTGGACTGCGCGCTGCGCGACTGCGGGCTCGACGGGGCGCGGCTCACGGCGGCGCGGTTCCTCGACTCGGTGCTCACGGGGGTACGGGGAGTGGGCACCGAGCTCGCGGGGGCGCAGCTGCGGGACGTCGAGCTCGTGGAAGCGCGGCTCGGCGGGACGCAGCTGCACGGGGCGGTCCTGGAGAGGGTCGTCGTCCGGGGCGGCAAGATCGACTATCTGAACCTGCGGGCGGCGAAGCTGAAGGACGTCGTCTTCGAGGGCTGCGTCCTGAGCGAACCGGACTTCGGGGGCGCGGTGCTGGAGCGGGTCGAGTTCGTGGACTGCGCGCTGACGGGGGCGGACTTCTCGGGGGCGCGCCTCAAGGACGTCGACCTGCGGGGCGCGCAGCGGCTTGAGATCGCGGGGGGTGTGGACTCGCTGTCCGGCGCGGTGATCTCCACGGCCCAGCTCCTGGACTTGGCGCCGGTGCTGGCGGCGCGGCTGGGGGTACGGGTGGAGGACTGAGGGGCGATGCGCTGCGGGCGGGTCGGCGCGCCTGCTGGGCGGTGCCCCCGCGCCCGTGTGGGGCCTGGGCCCGCTGCCGTGTGGGCAATCGTCCCGCAGGGCGGGACGGGTGGGCACACGGGACGGCGCCCTTTCGCGGCGCCTCCGCGTTCCGCGCCTGGACCCGCACCACGACGGCGCCGTCACCAGGGTGCGGGTTCAGGCGCGGGAGCCTCGGGCGCCGGCATGGCGCGGGTCCGTTGTGCCCACCCGTTCCGCCCCTTGCGGAACGCCTGCCCACAACGGGGGGGTCTACGGGAGGCGGGGGAAGCGGGACTGGAGGGTCCAGATCGTGGGGTTGTCGGCCAGACCCTCGTGCATGTCCGTGAGGTCCGCGATCAGATCGTGCAGAAAGTCCCGCGCCTCCCGCCGCAACTCCGCATGGTTGAACGTCACCGGCGGCTCCTCCCCCGGCATCCAGTCCGCCTCGACGTCCACCCACCCGAAGCGTCGCTCGAAGAGCATCCGGTCCGTGGACTCGGTGAAGTCGAGCTCCGCGTACTGCGGCTGCGCCGCCCGGCTGCCCCGCGGGTCCTGGTCCAGCTGCTCGACGATGTCGCACAGCGCCCAGGCGAAGTCGAGGACCGGCACCCATCCCCAGGCTGTGGACACCTCGCGGTCCGCCTCGGTGTCGGCGAGGTACACGTCCCCGCAGAACAGGTCGTGGCGCAGCGCGTGGACGTCCGCGCGCCGGTAGTCGGTCTGCGGGGGGTCGGGGAAGCGACGCGAGAGGGAGTAGCCGATGTCGAGCACGGGTCCGATGGTGTCACGGCGCCGGACCGCTCCCGTACGCGAGCGGCACCGGGCCCGCCCGTCCCGTACGCGAGAGTGCCGTCACGGCACGAGCCCCGCCTCGTACGCCACGATCACCAGCTGCACCCTGTCCCGTGCGTCCAGCTTCGAGAAGAGGCGGGCCACGTGTGCCTTCGAGGTCGCCGCGCTGATGTGGAGCCGTGCCGCGATCTCGCCGTTCGACAGGCCCCGGCCGACGAGGGTGAGGACCTCCCGTTCGCGCTCGGTGACGCCGTCGAGCCCGCGCGGCGAAAGGCGCGCGGGCTCCGGCCGGGCCGCGAACTCCTCGATCAGCCGGCGCGTCACGCCCGGGGCGATCAGGGCGTCACCGGCGGCCACCACCCGGATCGCGGCGAGGATGTCGTCGAGGGCCATGTCCTTCACCAGGAAGCCGCTCGCGCCGGAGCGCAGCGCCCCGTACACGTATTCGTCGTCGTCGAAGGTCGTGAGGACGAGGACCCGCGGCGCGCCGGGGCCCGCGCCCGTGACGATACGGGTGGCCTCGATGCCGTCCATGCCGGGCATCCGGACGTCCATCACCACCACGTCGGGCCCCAGCTCCCGGGCCAGGGCGACCGCCTCCGTGCCGGTGCCCGCCTCGCCGACGGCCTCGATGTCGGGGGTGTCGGCCATCAGGACGCGCAGCCCGGCCCGTACCAGCGGCTGGTCGTCGACGAGGAGGACGCGGATCGGACTGTTCACGAGGTCGGGGTTCCTTCCGGGAGCGGCAGCAGTGCCGTGACGTGGAAGCCGCCTCCGGGGCGCGGCCCCGCCGTGAGGCTGCCGCCGAGGAGTTCGGCGCGTTCGCGCATCCCGACCAGGCCGTACCCGCCCGCGCCCGCCTCCCCGCCGGGCGCGCCGCGGCCCTCGTCGGCGATCTCGACGAGCAGGGTGTCCGTGCGCCGCTCGACCGTCACCCGGCAGGTGGGGGTGGCCGCGTGGCGGACGACGTTGGTGAGGGACTCCTGCACGATCCGGTACGCGGCGAGGTCGACCTCCGGCGGGAGCGTGCCGTCCGGGTTGCCGAGGCGCCGCACTGCGACCCGTACCCCCGCGTCCGCCGTCGACGCGGCCAGCCGTTCCAGGTCGGCGAGGCCCGGCGCCGGGTCGCGCGGGGCCGGGCGGCCGTCGCCGTCGGCGCCCCGCAGCGCGCCCAGGGTGCGGCGCAGACCGGCGAGGGTCTCCCGGCTGGTGGTCTCGATGGTGGCGAGCGCGTTGCGGGCCTCGGCGGGCTGGGTGTCGATGACCCGGCGGCCGACGCCCGCCTGGATGGCGATGACGCCGATGCTGTGCGCGACGACGTCGTGCAGCTCGCGGGCGATCCGCAGCCGTTCGGCGGCGACGGCCTCGGCGGCGGTCGCGGCACGCAACTCCGCCGCGTGGCCGCGCCGTTCGCGTACGGACCGGCCGAGGAGCCCGGCGGTGAGCAGGGCGAGCGCGAGGGCCGTGACCGTGCTGACGAACACGTCCTGTCCGGAGGTCGTGTACGTCGCGGCCCCGATCTGCACGGCGAGCGTGCCGAGGGCCGCGGGCAGCAGGACCCGGAGCGGGCGGGCGGCGGCGATCCGGCCCACGACGGCGTCGGCGGCGAGCAGCGGGAGGTAGAGGAGTACGGCGTCGGGGCGGGTGGTCGCCGCCGCGAGCAGTCCCGCGAGCAGCAGTCCGAGGGCGGCGAGCGGGTTGCGGCGCGCCAGGGGCAGGGTGAGGCCCACGACGACGGCGGTGAGGAAGAGCCGCAGTTCGGTGGAGCGGTACGGGCCGGTCCGTACGGCGGTCAGGAGCAGGAAGGGATGCGCGACGGCCGCGCCCCAGGCGAGGGCCGCCGGCACCCGTCCGCTCGACGGGCGGTCGGTCGGGGTGGCGGTGGCGGTCATGATCGTGATCGTAGGCGCGGGCGCCCGCCGCCACATCGGCCCGCGGGCCTACGCCCCCGGGCCACCCCGGGGCCCCGCTTGTGGCCGCCGAGCCGATGTGCCGGGGGGTGCGGGCCCGCGACCGTGGGCCGCATGATCGACGTCCACGAACTGACCAAGCACTACGGCCGCGGGGTCCGCCCGGCCGCCCCCCGCCCCGCCGTCGACCGCCTCACCTTCGCCGTGAGGCCCGGCCGGGTCACCGGATTCCTCGGGCCGAACGGCGCCGGGAAGTCGACGACCCTGCGGCTGATCCTGGGCCTCAACGAGCCGACCTCGGGGACCGCCACCGTCGGCGGGCGGCGGTTCCGGGAGTTGCCGCGCGGGCTGCGGCACGTCGGCGCGCTGCTCGACGCGCACGACGTGCACGGCGGCCGGACCGCCGAGGCCCACCTCGCCGCGCTCGCCCGCACCAACGGCATCCCGCGCCGCCGGGCCGTCGAGGTCCTGGAGGAGGTGGGCCTCGGGGACGCGGGACGACGGCGGATCGGCGGCTACTCGCTCGGCATGCGGCAGCGCCTCGGCATGGCCGCCGCGCTGCTCGGCGACCCTCCCGTGCTGCTCTTCGACGAGCCGGTCAACGGTCTCGACCCGGAGGGCGTGCGGTGGGCCCGGGGGCTGTTCCGGCGGCTCGCCGCCGAGGGCCGCACGGTGTTCGTCTCCAGCCATCTGATGAGCGAGATGGAGCACACCGCCGACGACCTCGTCGTCATCGGCCGCGGCCGGCTCATCGCCGCCGAGAGCGTGGCCGACTTCGCCGCGCGCGGCACCCGCCGGAGCGTGACCGTACGGCCCGCCGACCCGGCCGCCGCCCCGGACCTCGCCGCCGCCCTGCGGGCCGAGGGCGCCACCGTACGGACGGACGCCGGGGACGCCACCGTACGAACGGAGACCGAGGACGCGACCGTACGCAGGGAAGGAGGCGGACTCGCCGTGACCGGGATCGACGCGGACCGGATCGGTCTCCTCGCCTTCCGCCACGGCGTTCCGCTCGCCGAGCTCACCCCGCGGGCCTCCTCCCTCGAAGAGGCGTTCATGGAGCTCACCGCCGACAGTGTGGAGTACCGCTGATGCCCGCCGCCGCCCGTTTCCGTGACCTCCTCGCCGCCGAGTGGATCAAGCTGTGGTCCCTGCGCTCCACCCCGTGGGCCTTCGCCGTCGGCGCGGTCGCCGCCCTCGGCGTCAACCTCAACGCGACCCTCGCCGACCACCGCAACTACCCGAACTACCCGGACGGCATCAAGGAGCTCTTCGTGCCGATCTGGGCGATGCGGGACGCGTTCACGCTCGGCGGGGCCATGGTGTTCATCCTCGCGACCGGCTCCATCGGCGCGCTGATGATCGTCGGCGAGTACGGCACCGGGCAGATCCGTACGACCTTCGCGGCCGTCCCGGCCCGCCGCGCCCTCGTCGCCGCGAAGACGCTCGTCCTCGCCGCCGTGATGCTGGTGTACGGGGCGCTGGTCGCCGGAGTCTCGTTCGCCGCGACGCAGGCCGTGCTCGACGGCCGGGGCGTCGGCATGGGGTTCGGCGACGAGGGCGTGCTCCGGGCCGTCGCCGCGTCGGCGCTCCTCGCGCCGGTGTGCGCGCTCGCCGGCTTCGGCCTGGGGGCGCTGCTCCGGCACACCGCGACGACGATCGTCTCCCTCACCGGGCTGCTGCTCCTGTTGCCGGCGCTGATGGACGAGCGCAACCGCTGGGGCGCGACCTTGCTGCACGCGCTGCCGCAGGGCGCGTGGAAGCGGCTCACGGAGGTGGGGGTGTCGCCGGTGCCGGTGGACTACCCGTGGACCGCGGGCGGGGCGTGGACGGTGTACGGGGCCTGGGCGGTGGGCGCCGTGGCGGTGGCCCTGGTCTCGGTCCACCGCCGGGACGTCTAGAAGGCGTCAGCGGCGGCCGTGCACCGCCCGCGCCACCCGCGGCCCGAGCCAGCGCTTGAGCCGCCGCAGGGCCTCCAGCTGCCCGGCGGCCCGGTCGATCCGGTAGTACAGCTGCGGCGGGACGTGCGGCAGCAGCGGCGAGTGGCGCTGGCCGAGCAGCGCGAACATCTTGGCCGGCTCCAGGCTCATGTAGCGCGGCAGGTTCTCGTACCACTGGGCGCTGTAGCGGGCGGCGCTCTGCGCGGAGACGAGCTCGGCGCGCCGCCGCTTCCCGTACGCGGTGAGCGCGGCGTCCAGGTCGCCGGGGGCGCGCAGGGCGTCCGCGAGGGCGAGCGCGTCCTCCAGGGCCAGGGTGGTGCCCGCGCCGATCGAGTAGTGCGTGGTGTGGGCGGCGTCGCCGAGGAGGACGAGCTTGCCGCGGTGCCAGACCCGGTTGGTGAGGGTGCGGAAGGTCAGCCACTGGGCGGCGTCGTCGGCGCGGTCGCGGCCGATCAGCTCGTGCCCGTCGAGGAGGTCGTGGAAGAGCTTCTCCAGGAGGTTCAGGCTGTCGGCCTCGCCGAGGGTGTCGAGGCCGAGGCCGGTCCAGGTCTCGGGGGAGCACTCGACGACACAGGTGGAGCGCTCGCCGCTGAACCCGTAGGCGTAGCACCAGATCCAGCCGTGCTCGGTCTCCTTGAAGGCGAAGCTGAAGGAGTCGAAGACCTTGGTGGTGCCTAGCCAGATGTACTGGTTGCGGCCGCTGGTGACCTCGCTGCCGAAGTGGCCGGCGTGCGCCTCGCGGAGCACGCTGTTGACGCCGTCGGCGGCGACGACCAGGTCCGCGCCGGCCAGTTCGGGCGCGTCGGGCCCCGGGATGTCGTGCTCGAACTCGACCCGTACGCCCAGCTCCTCGGCCCGGTCGGCGAGCAGCGCGAGCATCCGCCGCCGTCCGATGCCGAAGCCGGCGTCGCCGCGGTGGACGGTCCGCTCGTCGCGGACGATGGCGACCCCGTCGGTCCAGGTCACGGAGGCCTCGGCGACCGCCGCCGCGGACTCCGGGTCGCCCGCGCGCAGCTTGTCGAGCAGCCCCGCCCAGTACGTCACGCCCCAGCCGTACGTGGAGCCCTCGGGATTCCGCTCGTACACGGCGATGTCGTGGGACGGATCCTGCCGCTTCAGCAGGATCGAAAGGTAGAGGCCGGCGGGGCCACCGCCGACGATCGCGAGCTTCACGTGCGCTCCCACTGAGACATGACACCGTGCGGTTGGACGACGACGCACGGTAGCAGTGGGGGTGGGGCGGTGCCGGGGAATGGCGCCACGGACCAGCCCTACGGGCTACGGCAGCAGGCGCCGCTCCTTCGCCACCGCGACCGCGCCCGCGCGGGTGTCGACGCCGAGCTTGGCGTAGATCCGGCCCAGGTGCGTCTTCACGGTCGCCTCGCTGATGAACAGGGCCCGTGCGATCTCCCGGTTGCCGAGGCCGCGGCCGAGCTGGCCGAGGATGTCCCGTTCCCGGTCCGTCAGGCTCGGCCCGGCCGCGCCGCGCATGCGGTCCATGACCCGGCTGGCGACCGGCGGGGAGAGGGCCGTGCGGCCCTGCGCCGCGGAGTGGATCGCGGCGAACAGCTCCTCGGGCCGCTCGGCCTTCAGGAGGTAGCCGGTGGCGCCCGCCTCGATGGCCCGGGTGATGTCCGCGTCGGTGTCGTACGTGGTGAGGACCAGGACGTGGACACCGGTGGGCGCGATCCGCCGGGTCGCCTCCACGCCGTCGATGCCCGCCCCGAGCTGGAGGTCCATCAGGACGACGTCCGGCTTCAGCTTCGCGGCCATGGCGACGGCCTCCTCGCCGCTGCCCGCCTCGCCCACCACCTCGATGTCGGGGGTGCTGCCGAGCAGCGCGAGCAGGCCGGCGCGGACGACGACGTGGTCGTCGCAGAGGAGGATCCGTACGGACATCAGGACTCCAGGGAGAGCGGGATCGCGGCGGAGAGCACCGTGCCCTCGCCCGGGGTGGACTCGACCGTCAGGGTGCCACCCAGCTGCTGGGCGCGCACCCGCATCGCCGGCAGGCCGTGGCCGCGTTCGGCCTGCTCGCGGGCGAGCGCCGGGTCGAAGCCGCGGCCGTCGTCGGCGATGTCGAGGACGATCTGGTCGTCGAGGTAGGTGAGGGTCAGGGCGGCGGATTCGGCGCCGGCGTGCTCGCGGATGTTGGCGAGGGCGCCCTGCGCGATCCGCAGCAGCGCCGCCTGCACGCGGTCGGGCAGCGGCACCGCGATCCCGTCGATCCGGAAGGCCGCCGACTCGCGGGCGGCGAGACCGCGCAGGGCCTCCTCCAGGCCGCCGTCGCCGGCGAGGTCGGCGGGGGCGAGGTCCTGCACGAAGCGGCGGGCCTCGGCGAGGTTGCGTTCGGCGATGGATTCGGCGGTGCGGACGTGCCGGCGGGCCGTGACGGGGTCGCTGTCCCAGGTGCGGTCGGCGGCCTGGAGCAGCATCTGCTGGCTCGACAGGCCCTGCGCGAGGGTGTCGTGGATCTCCATGGACAGGCGCTGGCGCTCGGCGAGGGTGCCTTCGCGGCGTTCGATCGCGGCGAGTTCGCGCCGGGTGCGGATCAGGTCGTCGATGAGTGCCCGCTGGCGGGCGGCCTGCCGGTCGGAGTACACGAAGACGCCGGTGGCGAGGGCGGCGACGGCCGGCGGGGCGACGATCAGGTTGGGGTCCCAGCCGCCGTGCGAGAGCTGGACCTGCGCGAAGACGACGAAGGCGGTGAGCAGGCCGACCAGGCCGAGGGCGGCGCGCGGCGGGAGGGTGCGCAGGCCCGTGTAGAAGAGCGGCACGGCGCACCAGGCGAAGCTGGGGGCGAGGACGACGAGGACGACCCAGACGGCGACGACCGTGCCCAGCCAGGCGGTCCGGCGCGGGGTGGCGCGGGTGCCGAGCACCGGGCCGAGGAGGTAGAGGGAGGCGAGGGCGCCGCTGAGGGCGATGATCCAGGGGCTGCGGGGCTCCCAGTCGTGCCGCAGCAGGAAGCGGGCGAGGGAGGCGCCGAGCAGCAGGAAGAACGCGATGTGCATGACCCGCGCGAGCCAGTGGGCGTCCGGGTCGTGTTCCGTGGGCCGGGTCGGTCGGTGTGCGTCGGGGTCGTGCGGCGTGGGCCGGGTCGGCCGGTGTGCGTCGGGGTCGTGCGGCGTGGGCCGGGTCGGCCGGTGGGCGTCCGGGTCGTGCTGCGTGGGCCGGTGGGCGTCCGGGTCGTGCTGCGTGGGCCGGGTCACCGTGCTGCCTCCCTGCCTGCTGACCTGCGTGTATCTGTCCATGGTGGCCCGGAGGGACCAGCCGGGCATCAACCGATCGGCTGACAGGCCCGTCGTCCGGTGCGCGCGCCGAGGGCAGCCGGACCGTGGACCGGTGGGCGCCGGTTCCGGCCGGAGGATGGAGGCAGAGCGAAGGACGAACGAACCGCTCGAAGGCTTCCCTCTCCCTCTCCTCCTCACCTCTTACGGAGTCAGTCATGAAGAAGATCGTCCTCGGTGCCACCGCCGCCGCTGTCGTCGCCGCCGGCACCTTCGGCGTGGTCTCCGCGAACGCCGCCGCCCCGGCCGCCGCCCCCGCCGCCGTCATGGCCGACGCCGACAACGGCAACACCCTGCAGACGACGCACCTGACGATCGAGGCCGCCACCAAGGCCGCGCAGGCGACCCTGGACGCCGCCGAGGCGGAGAACCAGCGCGTGTCGGTCGCGGTCGTCGACCGCAACGGCAACACCATCGTCACCCTCCGCGGCGACGGCGCCGGCCCGCAGTCCTACGAGTCGGCCGAGCGCAAGGCGTTCACGGCCGTCTCCTGGAACGCCCCGACCTCCGTCCTCGCCGGCCGCCTCGCCAACGCCCCGCAGCTCAAGGACATCCCCGGCACCCTCTTCCTCGCCGGTGGCGCCCCGGTGACCGCCAAGGGCGCGCCCATCGCGGGCATCGGTGTCGCGGGTGCCCCCTCGGGCGACCTCGACGAGAAGTTCGCCCAGGCCGGCGTCGCCGCCCTCGCGAACTGACGTCCCCCGTGCGGCGGTGGCGTCCGGATCCCCCGACCGGACGCCACCGCCTTTTTTCGGTTTTGACCTCTTAAGATCGGTACGTGTCAGAACGCAGCCGGACCGGAGCCCTCGCCCTCGTCGCCCTCCTCCTGCTGGTGGGCGGCTGCACCGAGGCCGCCGGCGGCGTCCGCGGCACTCCCGGCGCGGCCGGGCTGCGCGACCCGCTCTTCCCGAAGCTCGGCAACGGCGGCTACGACGTCGGGCACTACGACCTCACCCTCGCCTACGACCCGGCCTCCGGCCGCCTCGACGGCACCGCAGAGATCACCGCCCGCGCCACCCAGGACCTCAGCGCCTTCAACCTCGACCTCGCCGGACTCACCGTGCGCGGCGCCACCGTCGACGGCGCCCCCGCCGCGTACAACCGGGCCGGGAACGAACTGACCCTCCGCCCCCGCGACGAACTCGCCGAGGGCAAGGAGTTCAAGGCCACCGTCACGTACACGGGCGTGCCCGAACCGCTCACCGACGCCGACGGCTCCAAGGAGGGCTGGCTGCGCACCGCCGACGGGGCGGTCGCGGTCGGCGAACCGGCCGGCTCCATGACCTGGTTCCCCGGCAACCACCACCCCTCCGACAAGGCCACCTACACCCTCGCGCTCACCCTCCCCGCCGGACTCGACGGCCTCTCCAACGGCGTCAGGACCGAGCGGCGGACGGAGAAGGACGGCCGCGTCACCACCGTCTGGCACACCGCCGAACCGATGGCCGGCTACCTCGCGACGGTCGCGATCGGCCGGTACGAGACGGGGACCGCGACCGCCCTCGGCACCGTGCCCGTCCTCACCGCCGCCGAGACCCCCGTCGCGCCGGGCAGCGCCGCGCTGCGGGCCGAGATCCCCGAGCTCCTCGCCCGCCAGGTGAAGCGTTTCGGCCCGTACCCCTTCTCCGCCGCCGGGGCCGTCGTCACCAAGGACGGGACCCTCGGATACGCCCTGGAGACCCAGACCCGGCCGGTCTTCCCGGCCGCCTCCTTCGACCGGGCGACCCTCCTGCACGAGCAGGCCCACCAGTGGTTCGGGAACTCGGTCACGCCCGAGAGCTGGCAGGACATCTGGCTGAACGAGGGCTTCGCGACGTACGGGGAGTGGCTGTACGACGAGGAGTACGAGCACGTCCCGGCGTCGACCCACTTCGCGCGCGCCTTCGCCCAGGACGCCAACTGGGCCTTCCCGCCCGCCGCCCCGCCCACCGCCGAGAACCTCTTCGACCCGCCCGTGTACCAGCGGGGCGCGATGGTCCTGCACAAGCTGCGCCAGACGGTCGGCGACCGCGTCTTCGACGAGATCCTGCGCGGCTGGGCCGCGAAGTACCGCCACGCCAACGCCACCACGGACGACTTCACGGCCTACGCGGAGAGCGTGGCGGGCCGCGACCTCGACGCGCTGTGGGACGTCTGGCTCTACGGCGACGAGAAGCCCGCCAAGCCTTAGGGCCCGTCCAGGCTCTTGCGCATCACGATGCACGCCCGGCCGTGCGCGAGGTCCGGGCGGCGGTCCGTCTCCTCGTAACCGAGGGCCGTCCAGAAGGCCAGCGCCTTCGGGTTGTTCTCCAGGACGGCGAGCCGCAGCCCCGTACGCCCGTCGGCGCGGAAGCGGTCCTCGACGTACGCGGCCAGCCGGCGGCCGTGACCCGCGCGCCGCTCGTCCGCGTGGACCATGAGCAGCCCCAGCCACGGATCGGGCTCGGCCGGGTCCGGGTGGCGGCCCAGGGTGACGGCCACGGCGACGAGCCGGCCCTCGGAGCGGGCGAGGAGGACCTCGGCGGTCGGCTGGGCGAGATCCTCGGCGAGCGCGGCCGCCACCTGCTCGGGCCGGATGTCGGACGGATCCGGGAAGTCGCCGCTGAGCTGCTGGAACTCCTCGTTGGAGGCGTACAGCGCGGTGAGCTCGGTGAGCAGCGCGCCGGGGAGGGCGTGCGCTTCCGCGTGCGGGAGGGCTTCGACGATCACGGCAAGAAGGGTAGAGCCCCGGCGGGGATTCCCGGCCGGGGCTCTCCTGCGTCGCGAAGGATCAGTCGCGAAGGATCAGTCGCGAACGATCAGAGGTTGACGCCGAAGTCGCGGGCGATGCCCTCGAGGCCCGAGGCGTAGCCCTGGCCGACGGCGCGGAACTTCCACTCGGCGCCGTTGCGGTACAGCTCGCCGAAGATCATGGCCGTCTCGACGGCGGCGTCCTCGGAGAGGTCGTAGCGGGCGATCTCGGCGCCGCCGGCCTGGTTCACGATGCGGATGTACGCGTTGCGCACCTGGCCGAAGTTCTGCGAGCGGGACACCGCGTCGTAGATGGAGACCGGGAAGACGATCTTGTCGACGTTCGCCGGGAGGCCCGCGAGGTTGACGTTGATCTGCTCGTCGTCGCCGCCGCCCTCACCGGTGCGGTTGTCACCGGTGTGCACGATGGTCTGGTCCGGCGTCGCCTTGTTGTTGAAGAAGACGAAGTGGGCGTCCGAGGCGACCCGCCCCGCGGCGTCCACGCCGATCGCCGAGGCGTCGAGGTCGAAGTCGGTGCCGGTGGTGGTGCGGACGTCCCAGCCGAGGCCCACGGTGACGGCGGCGAGGCCCGGGGCCTCCTTGGTCAGGGAGACGTTGCCGCCCTTGGACAGGCTCACAGCCATGGAAAGTCCCTTTCATCGTTCTGTCGTCGCCTGGAGAAACGCGCGTCGGCGGTCGGCGGTTCCCGGCCGCCGCCGAACGAAAACAGGATGACTCCTCAGGCCCCCTGCGGGGAACATGGAAGGCATGTCCGGTCCGTATCCCATCCGCGGCTCCGTCTCGCTGCCCGAGGCCGAGCTCCAGTGGCGTTTCTCGCGGTCGTCGGGGCCGGGCGGTCAGCACGTCAACACCAGCGACTCCCAGGTGGAGCTCCGCTTCGACCTCGCGGCCACCGACGCACTTCCCGAGGTGTGGAAGGCCCGCGCCCTGGAGCGCCTCGCCTCCCGCCTGGTCAACGGCGTCGTCACGGTCCGCGCCTCGGAGCACCGCTCCCAGTGGCGCAACCGCGAGACGGCCGCGGTCCGCCTGGCCGCCCTCCTCGCCGAGGCGACGGCCCCACCCCCGAAGCCCCGCCGCCCCACGAAGATCCCCCGCGGCATCAACGAACGCCGCCTGCGCGAGAAGAAACAACGCTCGGAAACCAAACGCACCCGCCAGTCCCGCGACTGGAGCTAAGCCCGATCGGCAGGCGGCCGAGGGGCCTCAGTCGGGCAGGGACACGGTGAGGTCCAGTTCGACGAGTTGGCCCGAGAAGCCCAGTTGGGCGACTCCCAGGAGGGTGCTGGCGGTGGTGAAGGCCGGGCCCAGGGGGGAAGCCGTGAGGCGGCTCCACACCGTGGCCAGGGCCTCCCTGTCGTCGCTCCGTACATAGACCACCGACCGGACCACGTGGTGGGGCTCGGCGTTCACCGCTGCCAGGGCGGTGAGGGCGTTCGCGACCACCTGGTCGACCTGTGCCTCGAAGGAGCCGGGGCCGACCAGTGCGCCGTTCCCGTCCAGGGGGCACTGTCCCGCCAGGTAGGCGGTGCGGCCGGACTCCACCACCGTGATGTGGTGGTAGCCGGGAGTCTGGTGCAGCTGCTCGGGGTTGATGCGGGTGATCTTCTCGGGCTTCTCGGTCTTCTCCGTCGTCCTGGTCATCGCGCGAGTCTGGTCGGTGAGGTGCCCCGCGCGCACCACCATTTACGACAGGTGCCGGTACTTCCCCTGGAAGTACGTGAGGGGTCCGCCGCCGGACGAGGGAAGGCCGACCGTCAGGACCCGGCCCACCACGAGCGTGTGGTCGCCGGCCACGACGCGGCTCTCCGTGCGGCACTCCAGGACCGACAGCGCGCCGCCCATGAGCGGGGCGCCGCTCTCCTCCCCGCGCTCGTACGGCAGGTCGGCGAAGAGGAGCCGGTCGCTGACGCGGTTCTTCATGGCGAAGCGGCCGGCGATGTGCCGCTGGTCCTCGGCGAGGATCGACACCGCCCAGACGGGCACCTCGGCCAGCAGGTCGTCCATGCGGGAGCCGTTGCGGAGGCTGACGAGGACCAGCGGGGGGTCGAGGGAGACCGACATGAAGGCGGTGGCCGTCATGCCGACGTCCTCGCCGCGCGGGCCGTCGTCGGGATCGTGCGCGGTCACCAGGACCACGCCCGCAGCGAGGCGGGACATCGCCGCCCGGAACTCGTCGTTGCTCACCCCCTCAGCATGAGGGATGGCCAGATCGGACACGGGGGGCGTGGAGGGCGTCTTCTGGAGCACGCCCGAAACGCTAGTCCGGGCCCCGTCCGTCCCGCATCGGGCCCGGGGACCAGACCCCCACCCACGCAGGACCTAGGTCCTGTCATATGCGGGCAGCCGGTGCGACCCGCCATCATCTGCTGTGACTTGAGTCACAGAGGGCAGTATTTGCTGACCCTGTGTACCTGGGGCGCAGCTCGCTGTGATTCAGTGGCGGTGACAGTGCAACACGAAGCCGATGAGAACCCTGGAGTTGCTGTCGAGGTCTCGGGGAGAGCGAGCGATGGAGACCGAGTCGGAGCCTTACGTCCGTCTCTCGACCCTGCGGCAGCTGCATCAGGTCGTGGCGGACCTCAACACTGCCCGCAGCCTGGCGGACACCCTGCAGACCGTCGCCGACGGTGTGGTCGCCGGTCTCAACTACGAGCTGGCCTGTGTCAACCTCGTCCGCCCCGACGGTGACCTCGTCGTCGCCGCCTTCGCCGGAAGCACCGCCGCGGAGGCCCTGATCACCGGCCGTGTCGGCTCCCGCTCCTCCTGGGAGCGCCGTCTGTCCATGGGCGTCCCCTGGGGCGACCTGCGGTTCATCCCGCACACCGAGGGCTGGGTCCTCATGGAGGACGACGTCCCCCAGTGGCACACCGACGGGCCCGCGCCCCGCTTCGAGGACGAGTGGCACCCGCACGACCGGCTCTACGCCCCGATGTACGCCTCCGGCTCCGGCCGTGAGCTCCTCGGCGTCATATCCGTCGACCGCCCGCGCAACGGCCGGCACCCCGGCCCCTGGGGCCAGGAAGCGCTCCAGATGTACGCCTCGCAGTCCGCGATCGCCATCAGCAACGCCCGGCTCCGCTCCAACATGCAGCGCGCCCTGGTCCGCCTGGAGCGCGAGCAGCAGGCCCTGCGGGCCTCCGAGGAGTCCTTCCGGCAGGCCTTCGAGTACGCCCCCTCCGGCATGGCCATCGCCGAGATGGGCGGCGACCAGCACGGCCGCCTCCTCCGCACCAACGACGCCCTCTGCCGGCTCCTCGGCCGCCCCGCCTCCGTGATGCGGCGCTACTCCTTCGCCGACCTCGTCCACCCCGAGGACATCGGCACCCTGCTCCGTACCTCCGCCGAGGGCGGCCGGGCCGAGCTGCGGCTCGGGCGCCGGGACGGCACGTACGTCTGGGTCTCCCTCCGGAACTCGGTGGTCGCCGACACCGCCGACGGGCCCCGCTTCCTCCTCACCCACGTCGAGGACATCGAGGAGCGCAAGCGGCACGAGCTCCAGCTCGCCCACCGCGCCTCGCACGACGCGCTCACCGGCCTCCCCAACAGCGCCGAGCTGCGCTCCCGGCTCTCGGCCCGGCTCTGCGAGCGCCCGTCGGCGCCGGGGGACGAGGCCGCGTACGGGGTGTACGACTCCCAGCGGGACGGCGGCTACGGCACGGGCCACGACGGCGGTGGCTACGAGCCCGGGTACGACCCCGGGTACGAGGTGCAGCCCCAGCCGTACGAGCACGAGCACGAGCACGGCTTCGGTTTCGAGCCGGCGGGCGGCGGCCCGTACGACCACCATGTGCACATCGTGGCGCCCACCGGCGGCGAGGTCGACGACGGGACGAAGGGGCTCGCGGTCCTCTTCTGCGACCTCGACGGCTTCAAGTCGATCAACGACCGCTTCGGGCACCACACCGGCGACGCCGTCCTCATCGAGGTCGCGCGCCGGCTCACCACCGGTGTGCGGGACGGCGACACCGTCGCCCGGCTCGGCGGTGACGAGTTCGTCGTCCTCGCCGACGGCCTCGGTGCCGCCGACGCCGCCGACCTGGCCGTACGCCTGCGGAACGCGATCATTCCGCCGATCCGGGTGGACGGTCGGGCGGTCCGTGTCGGGGCGAGTTTCGGTATCGGTTGGGCCGAGTGCGGGATGACCGTGGAAGAGGTCCTGAACTCGGCGGACCAGCGGATGTACATGGAGAAACGCTCCCGCGCGAAGGTCCACCGTCGGGCGGGCTGAGTCGCGCGCTGGTCCGTTCGGGGTAGGCTCGGCCGGTCGGCGACGGCTGGCGAGCATGGAGAGGTGACCCGGATGGCTGCCGGTAACGACGGCGCGAACAAGCCCGAGGACGACGATCCGTTCGGCTACCTGTACGCCGACGGCCAGGCAGCGGGCGCCCAGCCCCCGCAGGGCGGCGGCTACGGCTACCCCGGCCCCGCCCCCGCGCAGCCAGGCGTGCCCCGGACCTCGTACAACCAGGTCAGAACGGTCGGCGAGCGCCAGTACGGCCACCACCAGCAGCAGCAGCCGTACGTGCCGCCGCAGCAGCAGGCCGCGTACGGCAGGCCGCAGGCGCAGTACGCCGCGCCCGAGACGTACGGCGCCCAGCCGCAGACCCGCGCGATCCCGCCCCAGCGCGGCGGCTCGGGCCGCGGGCCCAACACCAAGGGCCTCCTGATCGGTGCGGTCGCCGTGGTGGCGGTCGTCGTGATCGGCATCGCGGCCGCGGTGATCTCCAACTCGGGCAACGAGAAGGACAAGGACGACAAGGCCGGCGGGAACACCCCGACGACCGCGCCGTCCCAGGCCTCGGAGACCCCGAGCACCGAGCCGAGCGCCGACAAGACCCCGGAGGAGCTTCCCAAGCAGGACGCGGCGACGCTGACGCTGGGCGGCTCGGCCACCACCGGGACCCAGTTCAAGGGCGCCAAGGGCACCAACGGCGCCTATGTGACCCTGGCCGGTGAGGGCAGCTCCGCGAGCTGGTCCGTCGACGTCCCGGACTCCGGCGAGTACACGCTCCGCATCACCTACAGCGTGCCCGGCAAGGACGCCAAGACGTCCCTCACGGTCAACGGCGAGGCGCCGCGCAAGGTGAACATGTCCAACTTCGCGAACGCCGCCGAGGGCGACTGGGAGAAGGGCTGGACGTACACGTACGCCTACGTGAAGCTCAACAAGGGCTCCAACGCGCTCAAGATCTCCTGCGAGGCGGGGGACCAGTGCGAGGCGATCCTGGACCAGGTCTACCTGGAGGCCGGCCACACCGGTAAGGGCTGACCCCTCAGGGGTTCTCCTCCGTCACCTTCACCCGCGTCAGCAGTTCCTCGTACGCGGACGGGTCGTACTCGCCGGCCACCGGGGAGAGGACCGTGGCCGCCGAGAGGGCGACCGCGCGGACGAGGCGCTCCGGCCACGGGGTCTCGTCGACCAGGCCCGAGAGGAGGCCGGCGACCGCGGAGTCGCCGGCGCCCGTGGGGTTGCCCCGCACCGCGGTCGGCGGGGCGGCGCGCCACAGGCCCTCCGGGGTGGCGGCGAGCAGGCCCTCGGGGCCGAGCGAGGAGATCACCGCGTGGGCGCCCCGGCGGCGGGCGTCGCGGGTGGCCCGGTGGGGTTCGCGGGAGCCGGTGAGCTGGGCGAGTTCCTCGGCGTTCGGCTTGACCAGGTCGGGGCGGGCCGCGATGCCCCGGCGGAGGGGTTCGCCGCTGGTGTCCAGGAGGACGGGGACGTCGGCCGTGCGGGCGAGGCGGACGAGTTCCGCGTACGCGCCGACGTGGATGCCCGGCGGGAGGCTGCCGCAGAGGGCGACCGCCCGTGCTCCGTCGAGGAGTTCGGTGAAGCGGGAGCGGAAGGCGGCCCATTCCGCGGCGGTGACGTTCGGGCCGGGTTCGTTGAGCTGGGTGGTGTCCCCGCTCGCGGTGTCGACGACGGCGACGGTGCGGCGGGTGGGTCCGGCGGTCTCGACGAGCTCGTCGCGGACCGGCGTCGCCGCGAGCAGGTTCCGCAGCGTCGTGCCCGTCGCGCCGCCCGCGAAGCCGGTGGCGACCGTCTCGTACCCGAGGGCGGCGAGGACGCGGGCGACGTTGAGTCCCTTGCCGCCGGGCCGTTCGATGACCTGGGTGACGCGGTGGGAGGCGTGCGGGGTGAGGGCCGGGACCCGGTAGGTCAGGTCCAGCGCCGTGTTGAGGGTGACCGTGAGGATCAAGACCCGTCCACCCCCCGTACTCCGTGTGAAGTCTTGTGGAACGGTCGTTCCGACGGGCACCGATCATGCCAAAGGAAAGGCGGTTGGCCCAGACCCACGGCCAACCGCCTTCCCGAGTGACACCTGATCAGACCGCCCCGGGGTGCACGATCCACTCGCCCTTGCGCATGACGCCCTTGAGGTCGAACTCGGCGTCGAGGACCACGATGTCGGCGTCCTTGCCGGGCTCCAGGGAGCCCACCCGGTCGTACACGCCGAGCAGGCGGGCCGGGTTGGCGGAGATGGCCCGGACGACCGACTCGACGGGGAGGCCGTCGATGGTGGCGGCGCGCTTGAAGGCGCGGTCCAGGGTGAGGGTGGAGCCGGCGATGGAGCCGCCCTCGACGAGCCGGGCGACGCTGTCCTTCACGTCGACGGCCAGCGGGCCGAGCATGTAGCGGCCGTCGCCGAAGCCGGCGGCGTCCATGGCGTCGGTGATGAAGGCGACGCGCTCCGGCCCCGCGTGGTGGAAGGCGAGCTCCAGGGCGGCGGGGTGGAGGTGGGTGCCGTCGTTGATGAGCTCGACGGTGATCCGCTCGTCCTCCAGGAGCGCGGCGATCGGGCCGGGCGCGCGGTGGCCGAGCGCGGGCATCGCGTTGTAGAGGTGGGTGGCGACGGTGGCGCCCGCGTCGATGGCCGCCCGCGTCTGCTCGTACGTGGCGTCGGTGTGGCCGATGGCGGCGATCACTCCGTGCTCGGTGAGCAGGTGTACGGAGTCGAGGCCGCCGGGCAGCTCGGTCGCGAGGGTGACCATCTTGGCCTGGCCGCGGGCGGCGTCGATCAGCTTGCGGACCTCGGCCGGGTCGGGGTCGCGGAGCAGCGTCTCGTCGTGGGCGCCCTTGCGGCAGGGGGAGATGAAGGGGCCCTCGAAGTGGAGGCCGGCGATCTCGCCCTGCTCGGCGAGCTCGGAGAGCAGGCCCGCGCGCCGGGTGAGGAAGTCCATGTCGCCGGTGACGAAGGAGGCGACGACGGTGGTGGCGCCGTGCAGGCGGTGGGTGTGGACGCCCTTGAGGACCTCGTCGACGGTGCCGGAGGTGAAGGACGCGCCGCCGCCGCCGTGGTTGTGCATGTCGACGAAGCCGGGGACGAGCCAGTGGCCGGTGAGGTCGAGGGTGGGGGCGTTCTCGGGGGCGGAGCCCGCGATGCGGTCGCCGTCGACGATCACGCGTCCGTTCTCGACCGTTCCGGTGGGCAGCACGACGTGCGCGCCGGCGAGAACCTGGTGATCGGCCATCAGGCGGAAACCTCCGAGTCGGTGGGGTGCTGTGCGGCGAGAAGGTCCCAGGCGAGGAGGCCCGCGCCCAGGCATCCGGCGGTGTCCCCGAGGGCTGCCGGGACGATGGCGGGCAGCTTCTGGAAGGTGACGCGCTCCTCCACCGCGGCCCGGAGTGGTGTGAACAAGGTTTCCCCGGCCTCGGCGAGCCCGCCACCGATGATGAGCGTCCGGGGGTCGAGGAGGGTGAGCGCGGTGACGAGCCCGTCGGCGAGGGCGTCGACGGCGTCCTGCCAGACCCGTACGGCGGTGGGGTCGCCGGATTCGACGGCCTTGGCGCAGTCGGCGGCGTCCGCGTCAGCAGCGCCGCTGGCCTGGGCCCAGGCGAGGGAGACGGCGGAGGCGGAGGCGTACCGCTCCAGGCAGCCGCGCTGGCCGCAGCCGCAGTCGGTGCCGCCGGGGCGGACGACGATGTGGCCGATCTCGCCGGCGTAGCCGTGGGCGCCGGCCTCGATGCGGTCGCCGATGCCGATGGCTCCGGCGATGCCGGTGCCGAGGGGGACGAAGAGGAAGCGGTCGGCGCCGTTGCCCGCGCCGATGCGGCCTTCGGCGAGGCCGCCGGTGCGGACGTCGTGGCCGAGGGCGACGGGGATGCCGTCGAGCCGGCGGCTGAGGAGTTCGCGCATGGGAACGTCGCGCCAGCCGAGGTTGGCGGCGTAGACGGCGATGCCGTTCTCGGCGTCGACGATGCCGGGGACGGCGACCCCGGCCGCGGCGGCGGGCTCTCCGTACCGCTCCTGGCCGAGGGCGCGGAGGTCCTCGGCGAAGCCGAGGATCGTCTCGACGACGGCCTCGGCGCCGCGTTCGCGGCCGGTGGCGCGGCGGGCCTCGTGCAGCAGGGTGCCGTCCGCCCCGACGAGGGCGGCCTTCATGCCGGTGCCGCCCACATCCAGGGCGATGACGTGTCTCACGGGGGACATTCTGACGCGCGGGGACCTAACAGGTCTAGTCCACTGGGCTGGATTGTTGCGCTCGGATACAAATTCGGGTCCGGCCATGGGTCCATGGTCCCGTCGCAGTTGCGGAAGTGATACCCGAGTGGTGTAGACCTCATGCCCGCGGGCGAGGCAGACTTACGGCCCTGAGAAGTGCAAACACGCAGCTCACTGCAGATGGACGACAGCTCAACGACGAGCAAAAGGTGGATGAAGCCGTGGAGCGGCGACGATTCCTTGGACTGACCGCGGCCGCCGCCGCCCTCGGACTGGCCACGACGGTCGCCGGCTGCGGCACCCTCGGCGGTGACTCCGGCGACGTGACCCTGAAACTGGTCGCCGCCGACTACGACCTCACGGGTGGCGACACCACCAAGAAGTACTGGGCCGACCTCGTCGCCGCCTTCGAGGCGAAGCACCCCGGGGTCAAGGTCGAGGTCCAGGTCCTCTCCTGGGACGACGTCGACCGCAAGGTCGCCGAGATGGTCAAGGCCGGCCAGGCCCCCGACATCGCGCAGATCGGCGCCTACGCCGACTACGCGGCCGCCGGACAGCTCTACACCGCCGACGAACTCCTCTCCATCCCCGTCCAGGCCAACTTCCAGGGCCCGCTCGCCGCCGCAGGCGAGTACAAGCGCACCCAGTACGGCATGCCGTTCGTCGCCTCCACCCGGCCGCTCTTCTACAACAAGACCCTCTTCGAGAAGGCCGGCGCCAAGGCCCCCACCACCTGGGACGAGCTCGTCGAGGCCGCCGAGAAGCTCAAGGCCAAGGGCGTCACCACCCCCTTCGCCCTGCCCCTCGGCCCCGAGGAGGCCCAGGCCGAGGCCCTCATGTGGCTGCTCGCCGGCGGCGGCGGCTGGACCGACGCGTCCGACCGCTACGCCGTCGACTCCGAGGCCAACGTCCGCACCTTCGAGTGGCTCCGCACCCACCTCGTCGGCCAGGACCTCACCGGCCCGGTCGCCCCCGGCAGACTCAACCGCAAGGCCGCCTTCGCCGCCTTCGCGAACGGCGAGGTCGGCATGCTCAACGGCCACCCCTCGCTCCTCAAGGAGGCCGCGAAGAAGGGCGTCCAGGTCGGCCAGGTCCCCCTGCCCGGCGCCGAAGGCACGCCCAGGACCTCCATGGGCGTCGCCGACTGGATCATGGGCTTCAAGCAGAACGGCCACCACAAGGAGATCGGGGACTTCCTCAACTTCGTCTTCAGCGACGAGAACGTCCTGAAGTTCGCCGGGGACAACGACCTGCTGCCCGTCACGGTCACCGCCTCCACCGCGATGGAGACCGACCCCGCCCACGCCAACCTGCGCGTCTTCCTGGAAGTCCTGCCCGACTCCCAGCTCCCGCCGGTCGGCAAGACCTCCTGGGCCAAGGTCAGCGAGAACGTCAAGAAGAACATCGGCAAGGCCGTCACCCCCGGCGGCAGGTCGTCCGAGGTCCTCGGCCGCATCGGCCGGGAGGCGACGGCACTGGAGAACGCCGAGTAGGTCGGCGGCGCGCGCTGGAGAACGCCGAGTATTGACTGCTCCCCCTCCTGAAGGAGGGGGATTCCTGGCTCACTTCGCCTGTGGACCGGCGGTCCGACAGGCCTTACAAGATCAACGCCAGCCGGGTACGAGACCAGCCCGGACGAGCATCACGCGGGCGGAGTTCTTGTCCCTCGGTCGGGAGACTCCGCACGCGGTGCACGTGTAGGTGCGCTCGGACAGGGGCAGTGCGTGCTTGGCTCTCGCTCCGCAGTCTGCGCAGTCCATCGTGGTATGGGCAGGGTGCACCAGGTGCACCCTGCGCCCGTGCTTGCGGGCCATCTCGGTCAGGGCCGTCTTCGTCGCGGAGATGGCCGCGTCGGCGGCCTTGCGAGCCATGGTCGACTTCGCGAGGAACTTCGGGCGGAAGTCCTCGACCGCGAGTTCATCGAAGTCGCGGACGACCTTCTTGGCCCACTTGCGGCCGGTGTCCTGACGCTGATTGGCGACCTTCTTGTGCAACTTCGCCGTCCGGCGCTGCGCCTCGCGGTATCCCTTGGAAGCGGCCTGACCTCGCTTCGGCTTACGCCGAGCCATCATCCGCTGATACCGGGCGAGGCGTTGGGCGGCGTTCTTCCCGTGCTGGGCGTGGGGGAGATCGTGGGCGTCGCTGGTGGTGGTGGCGGTTTCCTTCACGCCCCAGTCGATGCCTATCGCCGCGCTCGTGGCGAGAAGCGGTTCGGCCTCGGCGGCGACGACGAACGACGCGTACCAGTGCCCGAGGCTGTCGCGGTAGACGCGCACGCTGGACGGGCTGGAAGGCAGCCCACGCGACCACACCACGGTGGCGACGATGCCGCCCGCCAGGTGCAGACGGCCTTCCCTCAGCCGGAAGGCTTGCCGGGTGTATTCAAGGGTTGGTGCGCTCTCGCGCTTCTTCTTGTACTTCGGCATCCCCGCCCGCTGCCGCATGGGAAGCCGGGCCTTGATGTCCTTGAGCGCCTTGGCGCGGGATTTTCCGAAGTCGCGGATCAACTGCTGTTGCGGAACGCAGGCCCCGTCGCGAAGCCACTCATTCCTGGCGCGTGCCTCGGTCAGCATTTTCGCGAGTTGAACAGGGCCACACGTCGACTTGTCAACGCCTTCGGGTAACGCCCGGTTGTGCTGGTGGATCTGCCTGGCCTTGGCGACGGACTCGTTCCAGATCCACCGGCACCGCGACCACTCCGCCTCCAGGGCGGTCCTCGCACTGGACGACACGCGGAGGCGATAGGTGAACCGGGCGTACGCGGCCTCTTTCGCTTCCTTTGATGTCGGCATGATGTCAAAGTAGCATCATGATTCGTTTCGCACTGCGTATTCCCGAAGACCTCCACGCCCGTCTCGTCGCGCAAGCGGCTGCGGACCGCAGGTCGATCAACGCTGAGATCCTTTACTTGCTGGAGGGCGCGCTGCCCACTCCGGTTGCAGAAGACGAATCGCCCTGACGGTGAACGGCCTGTCCCTGCCCTGCCCCGCCCAAAGGGGGGGCATCCACGAAGGAGTCCGGATGACCACCGACGACGACCGGGAACCGGCTGACGACGACGTCGCTGCCGCCGACTCCTCTATCGGCGACGCCGGCGGGCTCGGGGAGCGGGAGCAGGCCCTGCTCGCCGTCGAGCGGCGCTCCTGGCCCGGGCCCGGGGCCAAGGAGCGGGCCGTCCGTGAGCGGCTCGGGCTCTCCCCGACCCGCTACTACCAGCTCCTCAACGCCCTCCTCGACGACCCGCGCGCGCTCGCCCACGACCCCGTCACCGTCAACCGGCTGCGCCGGGTCCGCGAGGAGAAGCAGCGGAGGAGGGAAGGGTGACTCCGGCCAGTGACTCCGGCCACGCTGACGTGACACCCGTACGTCGGTAGGGTCGGAAGCATGGTCAGCAGCCTCCCGCACCCGACCTTCCCCAAGCTCTCAACCCTGTTCGAGCAGGGGAGACCCCATTCCGCCGGCCGCGACGGCCTCGCCGCGCTTCTCGCGCGGCCCGAGAAGGCCGTCGTCGCCCTCGACTTCGACGGCACCCTCGCCGAGATCGTCCCCGACCCCGAGCAGGCCCGCGCCCACCCCGGCGCCGTGCCCGCCCTCGCCGCCCTCGCCCCCCAGGTCGCCTCGATCGCCGTCGTGACCGGCCGCCCCGCCGGGGTCGCCGTCCGCTACGGCGGCTTCGCCGGCGTCCCCGGGCTCGAGCACCTCGTCGTCCTCGGCCACTACGGCGCCGAACGCTGGGACGCCGTCACCGGCACCGTGCAGGCCGCCGCCCCGCACCCGGGCGTCGCCTCCGTCCGCGCCGAGCTCCCCGGCTTCCTCGACCGCGCCGGGGCCTGGCCGGGCGTCTGGATCGAGGAGAAGGGCCGCGCGGTCGCCGTCCACACCCGCCGCGCCCTCGAACCGGAGAGCGCGTTCGAGGCCCTCAAGGGCCCGCTCGGCGACCTGGCCGTCGCCCACGGCCTCGTCCTGGAGCCGGGCCGGATGGTGCTGGAGCTGCGGCCCCCGGGCATGGACAAGGGCGTCGCCCTCGCGGAGTACGTACGGGAGGTGGGCGCCGGGTCCGTGCTGTACGCGGGCGACGACCTGGGCGACCTGCCGGCCTTCGCGGCGGTCGAGAAGCTCCGCTCCGACGGCACCCCCGGCGTCCTGGTGTGCAGCGGTTCCACGGAGGTCCCGGAGCTGGCCGGCCGGGCGGACCTCTCGGTGGCGGGCCCGTCGGGCGTGGTGGAGTTCCTGGCGGAGCTGGCGCGGGCGGTACGGGAGGCCTGAGGGCCCCGGGAACGCGAGGAGGGCGGTACGGAAGCTCCGTACCGCCCTCTTCTTCTCGTACGGATCAGTGCGCGGCCGGGTTGGCGACGCTGATCGTCAGGTCGTCGCCGGCGTCACCGGTGACCGTGACGCGCACGCCGTGACCGGCGACCTTCACGCTGGCCTGCGGGGCCGTCGTGTCGTAGTACGCGTTCGGGTCGGTGTCGTCGAAGACCGGGATGCCCGGGACGGAGGGGGCGCAGGCCGCCAGCGTCTCGACGGTCTTGTTGCCGCCCTTGCCCACCAGGACCTCCTTGTGGAGGCAGGTCGCGTCCGTGGCCTCCAGGCCGAAGGTCGCGTCGAAGGGCTGGCGCCGGTTGCTGGGCGCGGTCCCGTCGGCGTACCGGAACGGGGCCGGGCGGGCGTCGACGGCCATCGCCGAGCCGCCACCGGGGTGGTTGCTGACGTTGTTGTCGTCGTAGGAGCGGTCGACGTACCAGACCAGCATGCCGTTCTGGAACCTGAACCACTCGACCCAGTCCGGGGCGGTGATGCCCTTGCTGAACTGGTACGGGCCCTGGGCGAGGAGCGCGTCGGAGCCGACGTACTCGCGGTTCTCCACGAGGTAGAACCGCGGGGCGGTGGCCGTCTCGGTGCCGGTGGAGATCTTCCAGCGGCCCTGCGCGGTCCAGCCGCCGACGCCCTGCTCGACGTCGTCCGACGCCAGGTTCGTCCCGCCGGAGGTCAGCGTGATGTCGTCCAGGAACGCGCCGGCGAAGTGCACGCCGCCGTCGCTCTGGTAGCGGAAGCGGAAGAGGGACGGCTTGCCGGCGGAGTCGTACGTGAACCGCAGCGTCGTCCACTTGCCGCCGGAGGAACCGGAGACGGACGCGCCCGCGCGGGCCCAGGTGGCGCCGTTGTCGAGGGAGTACTCGGCGAAGAGGTAGTCGAAGTCGGCCTCGATCTCGTACCAGGCGCTCGCCTTGACCGTGACGCGCGGGGCGGCCGGCACGGAGCGGGTGAGGGACTGGTTGAGGCCGTCGGCCGAGCCGGTCCACCAGGCGTGCGTGCCCGAGGTGGGCGTGGCGTAGGTGGTGCTGCTCGTCTTGTCCGGGAGCGCGACGCGGACGGCCTGCTCCTTGCCGGTGACCTGGAGCGCGGCCGGGCTCAGGGTGTACGAGCCGGTGGCGCCGAGCGGCGCGTCGGCGTAGTCGAGCCAGCCGAGGAAGAGCTTCTCCTCGGCGCCCATGAGGCCGGGGTGGGTGCCGATGCCCTCGTTGGCGGCGGCGCCGTGGCCGAGCCAGGATCCGGAGCTCATGAGGGTCCAGAAGGCGGTGGAGTTCTCGCCGCCGTCGGTGTCGTAGAAGTCCGGCAGGCCGAGGTCGTGGCCGAACTCGTGGCAGAAGACGCCGAGTCCGCCGTTCTCGCCCTCGGTGGTGTAGTCGCCGAGCCAGTACTTGGACTGGCCGATGCGCGCGCCGCCCTGCTTGTTCTGGGCGCCGGAGACGTCGGGGCCGGTGAGGCCGTAGTCGTCGCCGTTCACGTACCAGCGGTGGGACCAGATGGCGTCCTCGCCCTGGGCGCCGCCGCCGGCGTCCTCGCCCATGCCGGCGTGCACGGCCTGGAAGTGGTCGATGTAGCCGTCGGCCTCGTCGAAGTTGCCGTCGTGGTCCCAGTCGTTGCGGTCCCAGACGTCGAACTGGGCGAGGTACGCGTCGATCTCGGCGGGCGTCTTGCCGGCCGCGAGCTGGGCGTTCCACCAGGCGTCGCCGGTGTCCTGGATGAAGGCCCAGGAGCCGCCCGTGTCCTCGACGGCGTTGTCGCCGTAGGTGGAGGCGTTGCCGGGGACCTTGACCCAGTCCTCGACGGTGTTGGTCACCGAGTACTGGCCGCTGGACAGGCCCTCGTAGAAGGTCTTCATGGACTCGCCGGAGCCGTTGAAGAGTTCCTCGTAGTGGGCCTTGGAGAAGTCCGCGGTCCAGGCGTTGGAGTTGTCGGTGCTGCGGTCCGGCCGGGGTATCTGGTTGTGCAGCGGGCCGGGGACGGTGCCGAGCTTGCCGGAGCCCTGGTCGCCGAACTCGGAGAGGATCGTGAAGATCTTCTCCTGGCGGGTGGCGGTGGTGGTCTTCGTCTCGGCGAACTTGCCGGGGGCGACCTCGACGACGCCCTTGGCGTTCGCCTTGGCCTTGCCCTTGGCGACCAGGTCGATCGCCTGCTCGCGCAGCTTGGTGCGCTGCTTCGTGAGAGGTCCGGGCCGGTCGTCGGTCCGGTGCGCGTTCGCGCCGGCCGGTGTGACGTCCCGGGCTTCCTGCGCGGCGGCGGGGGTGAGCCCCGCGGCGAGGAGTGCGGTGAGCGCCGACCCGAGGGTCATGCCCACGACAATCTTCTTCACGTGTGTTGCGATCCTTCCGCTTGCCTCATGCGTCTCATGGGGAAAAACGGATCGCCTGGGGGAACGATCGCCGCGAGTGTGACACGGGAAGACCCCTCAGGAGGAGGGGTCGCGACCGAATATCGGCTACGGATTCCCGCTCACCGAAGAAGCAGGTCCACCACGCCCGTCAGGTCCTCCTCACCGCTGCCGACGTCGAGGCGGCGCCGCATCAGCTCGAAGTAGGGACGGATCAGTTCCGGGCTGACGCCCTGCCCCTCGGCCGTCGCCAGGAACGTCGGCGTGCCGGCCACCTGCATCGCGAGGTTGGACACCACGCCGCTGGTGTAGTCGCCGCTCTTCAGCTGGGCGGCGGTCCCGTGCACGCCCTGGGCCATGGCGGCGAGCCAGTCGGCGAGCAGCGGGGCGAAGGCCACGGGATCGATGTCCTCCTTCCGTACCAGCGCGAAGGCGTGCGCGGCACCGGCGAACATCCCGTACATGCCGCTGAGCAGGGCCACGTCGTGCAGGGCGGCGAACCCGGCGTCCTCGCCGACGTACTCGGTCCCGGCGGGGATTGCGAGGGCGGCCCGGTGCGACTCGAACAACTCCCGCGAGCCGCTGTAGAAGACGTAACCGCCGGCCTCGGGGACCCCGATCATCGGCGGGACGGCCATGATGCCGCCGTCCAGATAACGGGCACCCCGCTCCTCGGCCCACGCGGCCCGGGCCCGCGCCTGGGCAGGAGTCGTGGTGGTGAGGTTGACCAGGTCCTTGCCGGCCAGGTCGACACCGTCGAGGGCGGTCCCGACGGACTCGTCGTCGAGCAGGCAGACAACGACGAGCGTGCTCGCCGAGACGGCCGCGGCCGCGCTGTCGGCCACCTTCGCCCCTTCTCCCGCGAGCGCCTCGGCGCGGGCGGGCGTGCGGTTCCAGACGGTGAGCGGATACCCGGCGGCGAGCCAGGTGCGGGCGAGGGCGGCACCCATGGCGCCAAGCCCGAGAAGAGAGACGGGAGACGTCGGCATGCTGTTCTGCGTCATGCCCAGAAGGCTGCTCCAGGCCGCTGACCTGCTCAAGTACCCACTTTCAAGTGGGTGGTTACCCTGAGGTGAGCGAACAGGTCAGAAGGGTGGGGCGAGTGGCGACACTGAACCGACCGGCAGCCGGGACCGGCCACGTCTGCGGCATCGACACCGCGATGGAAGTGATCGGCGGCAAGTGGAAGGTCCTCATCCTCTGGGCCCTCCACGAACACCCCCACCGCCGCTTCGGCGAACTCCGCCGCCTGATCCCGGGCATCACGGAGAAGGTCCTCGCCTCCCACCTGCGCGAGATGGAAACGGACGGCATCGTCGCCCGCATCGCCTACGACGAGGTCCCACCCCGCGTCGAATACACCCTGACCCCGTCCGGCCTCCACCTCAACGAGGCCCTCGAACCGCTGGCGGCGTGGGGGAGGGAGCGGCGCGCATCCAGTAGCACCACTCACTGAGAGCCGGCGTCATCGAGTGTCGGGGCACTTGCGGCACCCTCGACGAGGAGGATCGGACCGGCTCCCTGTTGGATTCAACGCTGCAGCCAGCTCAGCAGGGTCGTCGCCGTGAACACCGCGCCCGACGCCAGACAGACCGTGCGCGGGGTCAGCCACCCGGGGCCTTTCAGGGGCTGGGGCTGCGGGGCTGGAGCGAGCAGCGCGTCTGCGAAGGCCTGGGCGGTCGGGGGGCGATCGGCCGGTTCGACGGACATCGCGGCCCGTAGCAGCAGGGCGACGTTCGGTGGGAGCTCCGCTCCGGCGGGGAGCGCGGGCAGCGTCGAGGTGGTCGGCTGGTCGGTCATCAGGGCTGTGGCGCGGCCGCCCGGGCCGAACGGCTTCTGCCCGGTCAACAGCTCGTAGGTGACGACGGCCAGCGCGTACACATCGGCCCTTCCGTCGAACCCGCCGGTCTGGAAGGCCTGTTCCGGTGCCATGTACGCGGGGGTGCCCGTGGTCACCGTCAGCCCGGACGCGTCGGCCAGTTGTTTGGCGCTGCCCAGATCCGCCACCAGCACCTCGGCGGGCGCGGGGCCGGTGGAGAGCAGCAGGTTGGACGGCTTGACGTCGCGGTGCACCACACCCGCGTCGTGCAGGACCTGGACCGCGTAGCCCGCCTCCGCGGCCAGCCGCAGCGCCTCCCGCGGGTCCCCCTGCCCGACCCGGTCCGCCAGGGTGCCGCCGCGTACGTAGTCCATGACGAAGTAGGGCCGGTCCTCCTGCACCCCGACGTCATGCACCCGGACCACCCGCGGGCTGGCGATCCGGCGCAGCAGCCTCGCCTCCGCCAGGAACCGCTCGCGCACATCGGCGTTGGCGGCCCAGTTCTCGGCCAGCACCTTCACCGCGACCTCGGTGTCGAGCTCCGGATCGTAGGCCTTCCAGACCGTCGCGAAGGAGCCGGCTCCGAGCCGGTCAAGGAGGAGGTAACGGCCGAGCTTGCGCATGTGGCAGCATTCTGCCGGAGTCCGGGGGAGCGTGGAACGCCCCCCTCGACGGGTGGGACGCGCGCGGGGCGAAACGGGGGGATTCCGGGTGTTCGAGGAAGGCGAGTTGGAGCGGCTCGTGGCGGCCGCTCAGGCGGGGGACTCGGGGTCGACGGAGTACCTGCTGGCCACACTGCGGCCGGTGGTGCTGCGACGCTGCTCGCGCTTCCTGCCCCACCACGCCGACGCGGAGGAGGCCGCGCAGGACGCCCTCCTGTCCATCAGCACGCACCTGGGCGAGTACAGCGGCCACGGCTCCTTCCTGGGCTGGGTGACGGTGATCGCCTCGAACGCCGCCCGGTCCACCTACCGTTCGATGCGCCGACGCGCCGAGGACAGCCACGCCGACCTCCCCGAGTCCGTCGACCCGCGTACCACCAGCGTCATCGCCGGGAGCCGGCTCGACCTGATGGAGGCGTTGGCCGCGCTGGAGCGGCAGCACCCCACCCTGGTGGAGTCCTTCGTGCTGCGCGACCTGGGCGACCTGACCTACGTCCAGGTGGCCGAGCAGCTGGACGCCCCGTTGGGCACGGTCAAGGACCGTATCCACCAGGCCCGCCGCTTCATGCGCGAGCGCCTGGTCGCCGGTTCGTGAAGGGCGGTCACGCGACGGGCGGCGGCCACGCCGTCGTCCGGCTCCGGTCCGCCGTCGCCGCCCTGGTGGCAGCCGCCGCGCTCGGGCTGGTGACCGGCCGATTCGTCCTGCCCTCGCCCCCCGGCGCCGACGCGCACCCGGCAGCGCGTTCGGGTGCCGCGCCCGGCGGGGCATCCCAGGGCGCGTCCGCTCCCGCGAGGCCCGGCATGTCCGCCCCGATGCCCGCGCCCTCGGCCTCCGGTTCCGGCTCGCCGACCGGTGCGACCGGGCCGGTGACGAAGGCGAACCTTCTGGAACCCGCGGCGTTCGGCCCGGACGCCGGCATCGGGAAGATCCACGTCACCGACCGGTACGGCGACGGGCATTACGCCAACGCGGCCTGCACCGGGGAGAAGACCCTCACGGAGACCCTGGGCGGGCCCGGTGCCCACTTCCGCGGACTGATGACCAGCACCCGCACCGACCCGAGCGACCCCACGCTGGCCCGGGACGGCGCCGACCAGGTCGCCCGCGAGGTCGCCGCCGAGGCCCGTACCCCTTCCCTGGCGCAGAACTTCTCCCAGCGCCTGCTGCTGGAGCAGGTGCCCTGCCAGGAGGAAGCGCCGGGGCACTGGGTCTACGGAAGGACCACGACGCTGCGGCTCGCCCCGGACGTCACCGCGAGCTGGATGGGCGTCTACCCGGGATCCCTCAACACCACCGGCACGGCGCCCGAGGGCGAGGAGCCCTGCGGCGGCATCGCCGTGCTGCGCAGCGGCACCCACTACGGGGTGCTGGAGGTCGACGCCTGCCTGGGGACGGCCGCGATGGACCGGGTCGTCAGGGCCGCTCTGTCACAGCTGTGAAACAGCCGGTCAGAGCTCCAACTTTCCCTTCTCCGGCGGCATCTCCCCCGGTTGTACGAGGACGCAGCAGGCGTCCCGACCAGCAGGGGGACCAGATGACCGAGAACCAGACCGTCCAGCAGAAGTCCGTTCGCCGCAACCGGGTCGCCGCCGCGGCCTGCTTCGCCGCCGCACTGATCACGGCCACCGTCGTCGGCACCCAGTCGGCCACCGCCGCCGGGGCCGCGCACCGCACCGCGGCCGCCGCCCGCTCGGCCGCGGTCGCCGCGCCCGCACTCGGCTCCGCCGCCCTCGTCCAGAGCGAGGACTTCCGGACGGGCCTGAACCCGGTCGGCGCGACCGTCGCGCTGACCGGGCGCCAGGCGCTGTCCGCGTGCTCCGGCGAGGAGACGATGCGCGACCTGACCCAGGGCAGGGCCACCGCGTACGCGTCCGTGAACTGGACCTTCGACACCGGCGGCCTGCTGACCGAGTCGGCCGCGAGCGCCCCCACCAAGACCGCGGCCGCCACCTGGGAGAAGCAGCTCGGCGGGCTCGTCCAGGACTGCCAGGACGAGCCCGCCGGCCACTGGTACTACGGCGCGGCCCACACCCTGACCACCACCGGCGGCACCGCCCACTGGTACCCGGCCTACAACGGCGACGGCACCGCCACCGGCGGGGTCGCGGTCCTGCGCAGCGGCACCAGGGTCGCCCTCGTCGAGCTCACCGGCCGGCCCGGCTACGCCCCGGCCTCCGTCGAAGGCATCGCCACCGCGGCACTGAACCGCCTCTCCTCCTGAACGGAAGCCTGAACGGAAGCCTGAACGGAAGTCCCGCTCCGCCCGCGCCGTCGGGCGGAGCGGGCCACCGGCTCACCGCTCCCGCAGCGCCTCCAGCTGGTCCAGGAACCACCGCTGCGGCGGGTGCGCCGTGGCCGTCGCCGCCAGGCGCTTCGTGCGGTCCGCGCGTTCCGTCGGGGGCATGGTCAGGGCCGTGTGGAGGGCCTCCGCCGTCTCCGTGACGTCGAAGGGGTTCACCGTGATCGCGTCCTCGTGGAGTTCCTCGTACGCGCCGGCCTCCCGGGAGAGGACGAGTGCGCAGCCCGACTCCGAGACGACCGGTATCTCCTTCGCGACCAGGTTCATGCCGTCGCGCACCGGGTTCACCAGGGCGACGTCCGCCAGGCGGTAGGCGGCCAGGGAGCGGGTGAAGTCGTCCTCCACCGAGACCAGGACCGGCCGCCAGTCCGCCGTGCCGAACTCCGTGTTGATGTCGGCGGCGAGTTCCGTGACGGAGGCCGTGTACGTGCGGTACGCCTCCAGGTCCTGGCGCGAGGGGTACGCCGAGGCCAGGTGGACCACTCGGTCGCGCCATTCCGGGTGGGTCGTGAGGAGTTCCCGGTAGGCCTCCAGGCCTCGCAGGATGTTCTTCGAGAGTTCCGTGCGGTCCACTCGGACGATGGTCTTCCGGTGGCCGATCTCGTCGCGCAGTCGCGCCAGGCGGTCGTCCACCTGCGGGCGGTACGCCAGCGCCCGCAGCTCCTCGCCGTCCACCCCCAGGGGGTACGCCGCCACCCGCGTGTCTCCCAGGTCGCCCGCGCCGGCCTCGAACGCCTCCGCCCACGCGCGCGTGTGGAAGCCCAGGCGGTCCGCGCCGAGCATCCCCCGCAGGAGCTCCTCGCGGATGTCGGCCGGCAGCATGCGCAGGTACGCGGGGGAGGCCCAGGGGGTGTGCGTGAAGTGGGCGATCCGCAGGTCCGGGCGGAGGTCCCGGAGCTGCCCCGGGACCAGCGCCAGGTGGTAGTCCTGCACCAGGACCGCCGCGCGCTCGGCCGCCTCCGCCGCCAGGGCCTCCGCGAACGCGCGGTTGTAGCTCCGGTACGACTCCCAGCGGCGGCGGAACCCCGCGTCGAACACCGGCTCGCGCGGGATGTCGTACAGGTGGTGGTGGAGGAACCAGAGGACCGAGTTCGCGATGCCGTTGTACGCGTCCGCGTAGACGGCGGGATCGATGTCCAGCATGCGCACGCCCGGCTCGCCCGTACCGCGTCTCACCGCCTCCCGGTCGCCCGCGCCGAGCGCCGCGCACACCCAGAGGCTCTCCTGGGAGTCGATGGTGCTCAGGGCCGACGCCAGGCCGCCGCCGCCCTTGCGGGCGTCCAGCGAACCGTCCTCGCCCAGTGCGTACGAGACCGGGCCCCGGTTGGATGCCACCAGCACAGTTGCCATGTGGCGAACCTAGCCCGTCCCGTAAACGCTCAAACGTACGTATACGAGACGGGTGGATTCGGCCACGGGGAGTTGCCGCAGGTCAGTCGCGTCGGCCGCGCATCGCCGCCTTCGCCACCAGGCCGGTCGCCGCGAGGGCCACGGCGAGTGCGCCGAGCAGCCAGAGGCGTTCGCCGTTGCTTCCCGTCTCCGCCATCGAGTCCGCCGCCGTCGAGCCGGAGCGGTGGCCGCCCTGTGGCCCGGGCGCCGGGGGAGCCAGGGAGGCAGGGGTCTCGGGGGAAGACGGGGAGGCAGGGGTCTCGGGGGAAGACGGGGAGGCAGGGGTCTCGGGGGAGGACGGGGGTGCCGGCGAGGAGGGCGGTGCAGGGACCTCGGCCGATGCCCCCGTCGTCGCCGAGGGGTCCGGCTGCGTCGGGGTCGGGTCCACTCGCGACGGCGACGGCGACGGCGACGGCGTCGGCGTCGGCTTCGGGTTCTCCGGCTCCGGGACCGGTACGGAGAAGGCGAGCGCGGACGGCACGTAGGTGTCGCCGCTGGTGGAGAAGGTCAGGTCCGCCGAGGTCGCGCCCGGGGGGACGGCGCCGGCCGGGACGTCGAAGGCCTTGTCGTCGATGCTCAGGTTGTTCGTGAGCTTCGGGGAGACCGCGCCGTCGTCCTCGCTGACGAAGAAGTTGTTCGTGTTGCCGGTGTGGGCCTCGGTGACGTTCCTGCCGTCGACGAGGAACGTGTCGCCCGGCGTGTTCCAGTCGCCCTCGTACGCCGTCACGCTCGCGCGTACCGTGCCCGGGCCCCGGTGGAAGCCGTCCACGGTGATCGTGGTCGCCGGGGACGTCGAGCGCTGCAGGACGTGGCCGCCGTACACGTACACGTTCCGCCGCTCCGGGGCCTTCACCGGGTCCGGGCCGGGGAACCTGTGGACGACCGTCAGGGACCAGCCGGCGACGCAGCCCTTGCCGCTCGGGGCCCAGAGGTTGCCGACCGCCACCTGGGCGTCCGTCCCCGACACGCCCGCGAAGGCGGCGGTGACGTCCGACTCGCCCGTGTAGTAGTGCGGGCCGCTGGTGTCGGCCGGGTCGGCGACCATGCTGTCGATCGATACCGGGGTCGCGGGACCCGCACCGACCCTGATCACCGGGGCCGTCGTCGTCGGGTCGCCGGGGGAGCGCCCGACGTCCGCGCCCGAGATGTCGCAGCGCTTCAGCTGCGCGCCGCTCGGGCCCTTGTACGTGCCGTCGTTCCCGCCCCAGAAGAGGCGGGCGTACGCGACCTCGGCGCCCGCCGGGATCTTCACGTGGCCCGTACTGGAGCCGAACCCGGCGTCCCCGGTGCCGCCCGCGTCGATGCGCCGCATCACGAAGGTGTTGTTGTTGTCCGAACCCTGGCCGGAGGCCGCCGTCGCACAGCGGGCCGCCAGGTCCGCGGGGGTGCTCGGGCAGCCCATGACCGTGTTGCCGATCGTGGTGAAGTCGCCGTACAGCGACTCGTCGTACCGCTTGCCGAAGGGCTCGACCACGTCCGCGGCGGCCGGTCCTGCCGCCGCGGACGCGAGCGAGCCCGCCGCGAGCCCGATGACCGCGAGCACCCTGCCCAGGTGATGGTGTCTGAAGCGCATAAAAGGGCAATGTATGCAAAACGGATCATCGTGGGGCGTTACGCCACGCGGCGGTGTGCGTCCTCCTCGGAACTCCTTCGCCGTTACGCCACGCGGCGCTGTGCGTACTCCGCGATCTCGGCCATCGGCGGCCGCTCCTCCGTGTCCACCGCGTACGTCCGCGGCTCGAAGCCCTTCTCGCCCCGCTCGAACTGGGTGAGGCGGGGGCGGACCAGATGGCCCCGGGAGAGCCGCAGCTGGGCCGTCCGGTAGATCGCCGCCGCCATCCGGCCCAGCGCCTGCCCGTCCTGGTGCCGGTGCTTGCGCACCCCCACGTCCACCTGCGCGAGCGCGTCCAGGCCCACCGTGTGCAGCGCGTCCACGAGCAGCCCCAGCTCCACTCCGTAACCGACCGGGAAGGGCAGCCGTTCGAGCAGCGAGCGCCGGGCCGCGTACTCGCCGCCCAGCGGCTGCACGAAGCCCGCCAGCTGCGGCCAGTGGAGGTTCAGGAGCGGGCGGGCCACCAGTTCCGTCACCCGGCCGCCCTGGCCGGGGGTCTTGCCGGAGGCGAGCCCATCGAATTCAGTGCCGAGCGGGCGGTCGTACATCGCCTTCACGAAGTCCACGTCCGGCTCCGTGAGCAGCGGGCCCACGATCCCCGTCACGAAGTCCGCCGAGAAGTCCCGCAGGTCCGCGTCCACGAAACAGACCACGTCCCCGCTCGTCACCATCAGCGACCGCCAGAGCACCTCGCCCTTGCCGGGGACGGCCGGTATGCGGGGGAGTATCGCGTCCCGCGCGACCACCCGGGCGCCCGCCGCCGCCGCGACCTCCGCCGTACGGTCCGTGGAGCCCGAGTCGATCACCACCAGCTCGTCCACGAGGGGGACGGCCTCGGTCATCAGCTCGCGCCGGATCACGGAGACGATGTCCCCGACCGTCGCCTCCTCGTTCAGCGCGGGCAGGACGACGCTGACGGTCGTGTTCCGCTTGGCGGCGAGGATCCGTTCCAGCGGCCGGTCCGTCACTGACCAGGACCGCCGGGCCAGCCAGCGCTCCACCTCTTCCAGCACGTGATCTCTCTCCATCTCGCGGGTCGGACGGCCGGTCCAAGGTTCCGGGCCTTCGGTTACAGTCTTGAACAACGCGGATGCCCGATGCACGTCGGGGTGCCGCCCGCGTCGGAGTGCAGGAACGAAAGTCCACCGCGCTTCACAATCGAATACCGCTCATCCAGAGGGGCAGAGGGAAACGGCCCGTTGAAGCCCCGGCAACCCTCCAGTCGGTTACCACTCGTCTCCAGCGAGGTCCCCGGCTAGGGAAGGTGCCAAATCCGTCTCATGGCGAAAAATTCGTCATGGGAAAGATGAGGAGAAAGGGCCTCGCCTCCATGGCTGTTCAGACCGTCGCACCCACCACCGTCGACCTCGGTCCCGCGTCCGGGCTTTCCTGTCGCGAATGCGGTGAAGTCTTCCCGCTCGGCCCGATCTTCGCCTGCGAACTCTGTTTCGGACCGCTCGAAGTCGCGTACGACCTTCCCACCGGTGACCCCGAGGCGCTGCGCAAGCAGATCGAGGCCGGCCCCGCCAACATCTGGCGCTACGCCCCCCTCCTGCCCGTCCCCGCCGACGTCGCCGAGAAGCCCAACCTGAACCCCGGCTGGACCAAGCTGATCCAGGCCGACAACCTCGCCCGCGAGCTCGGCGTCGCCCCCGGAAAGCTCTTCGTCAAGGACGACTCCGGCAACCCGACCCACTCCTTCAAGGACCGGGTCGTCGCCCAGGCCCTCGAAGCCGCCCGCGCCTTCGGCTTCACCACCCTCTCCTGCTCCTCCACCGGCAACCTGGCCGGCGCCGTCGGCGCCGCCGCCGCCCGCGCCGGCTTCCGCTCCTGCGTGTTCATCCCGCACGACCTGGAGCAGGGCAAGGTCGTCATGGCCGGTGTCTACGGCGGTGACCTCGTCGCCATCGAGGGCAACTACGACGACGTCAACCGCTTCTGCTCGGAGCTCATCGGCGACCCGCTCGGCGAGGGCTGGGGCTTCGTGAACGTCAACCTCCGCCCGTACTACGGCGAGGGCTCCAAGACGCTCGCCTACGAGATCTGCGAGCAGCTCGGCTGGGTCATCCCCGACCAGCTCGTCATCCCGATCGCCTCCGGCTCCCAGCTCACCAAGATCGACAAGGGTCTCCAGGAGCTCATCAAGCTGGGCCTCGTCGAGGACAAGCCGTACAAGATCTTCGGCGCCCAGGCCGAGGGCTGCTCCCCGGTGTCGGCGGCCTTCAAGGCCGGCCACGACGTCGTACGGCCCCAGAAGCCGAACACCATCGCCAAGTCCCTCGCCATCGGCAACCCGGCCGACGGCCCGTACGTCCTCGACATCGCCCGCCGGACCGGCGGCGCCGTGGAGGACGTCGACGACGAGCAGGTCGTCGAGGCCATCAAGCTCCTCGCGCAGACCGAGGGCGTCTTCGCCGAGACCGCGGGCGGCGTGACCGTCGGCGTCACGAAGAAGCTCGTCGAGGCCGGGCTCATCGACCCGAACCTCACCACCGTCGTCCTCAACACCGGCGACGGACTCAAGACCCTGGACGCGGTGGCCGACACCTCTCAGGCGACCGCCACCATCCGCCCGAGCCTGGACGCGTTCCGCGACGCCGGCCTGGCGCTCTGAAAGGTAACGAACACATGGCCGTGAACGTCCGCATCCCCACCATCCTCCGCACCTACACCGGCGGCCAGGCCGAGGTCCAGGCCGAGGGCGCGACCCTCGCCGAGGTCATCGCGGACCTGGAGAAGAACCACACGGGCATCGCCGCCCGCGTCCTGGACGACCAGGGCAAGCTGCGCCGCTTCGTCAACGTCTACGTCAACGACGACGACGTGCGCTTCGAGCAGGGTCTGGAGACGGCCACCCCGGCCGGCGCGGGCGTCTCGATCATTCCGGCCGTCGCCGGAGGCTGACCATCAAGCACAGTGCCGGCGGGTGCTGAGACCCGTATAGCGCTACCAGTCAGTACGAATTGCCCCTTCCGCGCGATAAGCGGAAGGGGCAATTCTGCATGGTTGAGCGCGGTAGAGTTGGGGAAGTCCCCTCCGCTGCTCATGCCAGGCGCATATGAGAATGCGTCCCCGCACGACAAGAAGCAGCCAAAGTGTGTGCGCGTTGTGTACCTTCTGCGCCCTTTGCCGGGCCCGACTTGCCCCGGCATCCAGGGGATTATCCCCAATTCCCCTTTCCAGGGCGCCCAGAATTCTCGGTCGAATGACCTGTTGCAGAGGGCAGTTGGGCAGATACATTCAGCCGCGGTCGACGCGTTCCGGCGCAGGGTCTGACCCGGGTCCGCGAAGTGCGGTCCCGCGCAAGGGCCAGTAATAGGGGAGTTAGGCATGGCTCAGGGCACCGTCAAGTGGTTCAACGCGGAGAAGGGCTACGGCTTCATCGCGGTAGACGGTGGTGCGGATGTTTTCGTCCACTACAGCGCGATCCAGATGGATGGCTACCGCAGCCTCGAAGAAGGCCAGCGGGTCGAGTTCGAGATCTCGCAGGGCCAGAAGGGTCCGCAGGCGGACATGGTCAAGCTCGCCGTCTGAGCGCGGCGCGATCGGCCACCGACGCAACGCCGTCGAGGGGTCCGCATCCCTGTGGGGTTGCGGACCCCTCGCGCGTTCCCGGGCCTCTGCGCGCCCCCTTGATCCCCCTCCCGAAACGCGAGAGTCGCTTGCACTCTCCTAGGGCGAGTGCTAATCATTGGCGTTAGCACTCGGAAGGTGAGAGTGCTTACGAGGATCGGGCAGACGAGGTCCGCGGCCAGGTGGGGCAAGGAACCATCGGGCACGCAGGCCGTCCGTCGCGGGCGTCGGCGCGGTCCTGGAGCGTTATCCACCCCATGTCCGGGAGGACCACTTCACATGGCCAAGATCATCGCGTTCGACGAGGAGGCCCGGCGCGGTCTCGAGCGCGGCATGAACCAGCTCGCTGACGCCGTCAAGGTCACCCTCGGCCCCAAGGGCCGCAACGTCGTCCTCGAGAAGAAGTGGGGCGCCCCCACGATCACCAACGATGGTGTCTCCATCGCCAAGGAGATCGAGCTCGAGGACCCGTACGAGAAGATCGGCGCCGAGCTGGTCAAGGAAGTCGCCAAGAAGACGGACGACGTCGCTGGCGACGGTACGACCACCGCCACCGTCCTCGCCCAGGCGCTCGTCCGCGAGGGCCTCCGCAACGTCGCCGCCGGTGCCAACCCGATGGCCCTCAAGCGCGGCATCGAGAAGGCCGTCGAGGCCGTCTCCGGCGCCCTGCTCGAGCAGGCGAAGGATGTCGAGACCAAGGAGCAGATCGCTTCCACGGCCTCCATCTCCGCCGCCGACACCCAGATCGGCGAGCTCATCGCCGAGGCGATGGACAAGGTCGGCAAGGAAGGCGTCATCACCGTCGAGGAGTCCCAGACCTTCGGTCTGGAGCTGGAGCTCACCGAGGGTATGCGCTTCGACAAGGGCTACATCTCGGCGTACTTCGCCACCGACATGGAGCGCATGGAGGCGTCGCTCGACGACCCGTACCTCCTGATCGTCAACTCCAAGATCTCCTCCGTGAAGGACCTCCTTCCGCTCCTGGAGAAGGTCATGCAGTCGGGCAAGCCGCTGCTGATCATCGCCGAGGACGTCGAGGGCGAGGCCCTGTCGACCCTGGTCGTCAACAAGATCCGCGGCACCTTCAAGTCCGTCGCCGTCAAGGCCCCGGGCTTCGGCGACCGCCGCAAGGCCATGCTGAACGACATCGCCATCCTCACGGGCGGCACGGTCATCTCCGAGGAGGTCGGCCTCAAGCTCGAGAACGCGGGCCTGGACCTGCTCGGCCGCGCCCGCAAGGTCGTCATCACCAAGGACGAGACCACCATCGTCGACGGTGCCGGTGACAGCGAGCAGGTCGCGGGTCGCGTGAACCAGATCCGCGCCGAGATCGAGAACTCCGACTCGGACTACGACCGCGAGAAGCTCCAGGAGCGCCTCGCGAAGCTGGCCGGCGGCGTGGCCGTCATCAAGGCCGGTGCCGCGACCGAGGTCGAGCTCAAGGAGCGCAAGCACCGCATCGAGGACGCCGTTCGCAACGCGAAGGCGGCCGTCGAGGAGGGCATCGTCGCCGGCGGTGGCGTGGCCCTGCTCCAGGCGTCGAACGTCTTCGAGAAGCTCGAGGCGGACCTGTCGGGCGACGAGGCCACCGGTGCCAACATCGTCAAGCTGGCCCTCGAGGCCCCGCTGAAGCAGATCGCCGTCAACGCCGGCCTCGAGGGCGGCGTCGTGGCGGAGAAGGTCCGCAACCTGCCCGTCGGCCACGGCCTGAACGCCGCGACCAACGAGTACGTCGACCTCATCGCCGAGGGCATCATCGACCCGGCGAAGGTCACGCGCTCCGCGCTGCAGAACGCCGCGTCGATCGCCGCGCTGTTCCTCACCACCGAGGCCGTCATCGCCGACAAGCCGGAGAAGGCCGCCGCGCCGGCCGGCGGCGGCATGCCGGGCGGTGACATGGACTTCTGAGCCCCGGCTCGGTAGTCCATCGCTGAACGCGAACGAGGGCGGCACCCCCACCAGGGGGTGCCGCCCTCGGGCGTTCGGCGGATGCTGGAAGGTACGGAAGGGGTGGGAAGCGGTACGGAAGGGGTCGTCGTCATGGTCACCCTCCTCACCACACCGGCCGACCGCGAACTGGTCATCACACGCACCTTTGACGCCCCGCCGTCCCGCGTCTGGGAGGCCTGGACGCGGCCCGAGCACGTACGGGAGTGGTACGGGTCGGCCGGGCTGACCACCTCCGTCGTCGACATCGACCTGCGGACGGGCGGCGCGTGGCGCTGGGGCCAGACCGGGCCCGACGGCCAGGAGATCGTCTTCTCCGGCACGTACGAGGACGTCCTCCCGGTGGAGCGGCTCGACTACACGGAGGTGTTCGAGCAGATGCCGGACGCCGAACCCGTCCGGGTGGCCCTCACCTTCGACGCGACCCCCGACGGTGGCACGGCCCTGACCAGCACGTCCTTCTGGCCGTCCAACGAGATCAGGGACCAGGCGCTGGCGGCGGGCATGGAGGCGGGGGTGCGGGAGCAGTACGACAGGCTGGCGGCGCACCTGGAGGGGATGGGCTGAGTCACCGCCGGCGGAAGAGCCCGGTCCAGAGGAAGGACTCGCCGAAGGCGGGGGAGTCGGCGGACAGGGAACGCATGCGGCGGAGCTCGATCTCCTTCAGGTCGGCGAAGACCGTGCGGAGGTCGGCGTCCGTGTAGGCGAGCCCGCCGTGCAGTCGGCCCTCCCGGTAGAAGTCGGCGTCCGGGAGCTCGGACCCCATGCCGCCCTCGCCGGCGGCGAACGCGGTGAGCGCGAAGTGCCCGCCGGGCGCGAGGGCGCGCCGCAGCAGGGCGAGGTAGCTGATGCGCCGGTGCGGGGGCAGGTGGTGGAAGCAGCCGGAGTCGTAGACGAGGTCGTACGGTCCGTCGAGGGCTGCGGTGAAGGCGTCCCCGCACACGAAGCGGACGCCCTCGGCGCCCGTGTCCCCGGCGCGCTCCTCCGCCCAGGCGATGGCGGTGGGCGAGAGGTCGACGGCGGTGACGTCGAAGCCGGCCGAGGCGAGGTACAGGGCGTTCCGGCCGGGCCCGCAGCCGAGGTCGAGGACCCGGCCGCCGGCCGGGAGCAGGCCCTGCTCGACGTACGACACGAGGTTCTCGTCGGGCTTGGCGACGAAGAACGGCACGGGCTTGTCCCGGTCCGCGTAGAACCCGTCCCACCACGCGGAGCCGCCCTCCGTCCAGCGGTCGGCATCGGGTCGGAACAGGCCGTCGAGCAGGGTGAGGACGTCGTCGACGGTGCGGATGGTGCGGGCGGTCTCGCTCATGTGGATCTCCCCTCCGAGTCCCTTGATTCTACGGAGAGTTGAGGTAAAAGCCCAGGTCAGGGGTTGTTTACGGATCCCCCGTGCGGGGCGTGTGCGGGCGTACGGGGGGAGCGTGGGGCAGGGGGTCGGAGGGGCCCCGTGGGGGTCGTGGCGGGTGCCTCCGGGCCCGGGAAGGGGCTGTTTCCGGTGTTCGCGGGGAGGGTTTCTGCGCCGCGTTCCGGAAGGAGTCCGGCGGGCCCGCAGCCCGGCGTTCAGGCCGGCGGGCCCGCAGCCCGGCGTTCAGGCCGGCGGAGCCAACAGCCCGGCGTCCTGGCCCGATCGGCGCAGCGACTCCGCGACGAAACCGTTCGCCTTCAGCTCCTCCACCGTGTCGCGGAGGAACGCGACAGTCTCGGGCCGGCGGCCGACCGTCGTCCCGACGGCCTGCCGGATCTCCATGAACCGGCCCTCGATCAGCCGCACGTCCGGATGCGCGGCGGCGTACGCCGTGAGCGGCTGCCGGATTCCCGCGCCCACCTCAAGGCCCTCGGACCGGAACACGTCGACGCCCTCGTCGCCGCGCACCACGGTCGCGTGGGCGAGGCTCCGTGACAGGAACAGGTCGTACGCGGAACCCTTCTTGACCCCGATCCGCACGCCCGGCGCGTCCACCTCCTCGACGGTGCCGAGCGCCGAACCGCGCGGCACGGCGTACACGCCCTCGATGACGACGTACGGAGCGGTGAACGCGACCTCCGTCTCCCGCGCCGGGTCCACGGCGAGGAAGCAGAGGTCGGCCCGGCCGTCCGCCATCGCGTCGAAGGACTTCCGCGCCGCGTCGAAGCAGAGCAGCTCCACGGGCAGCCCGAGCCGCGCCCCGATCTCCCGCGCCAGGTCCACGGTGATCCCGCCCGGCGCCTCGGCCGTGCCCTGCGCGAGTACGGGGTTCCCCAGGTTGATGGAGGCCCGGAGGATCCCGGCGGGGGCGAGGTCGGCGGCGACGGCGGGGCTGGGTGTGGTGGTCATGGGGGTGGAGTCTAGGCCTGGAGGTCCCGGTGGACGCGGTCCAGGAGTTCCAGCTCGTCCTGGGTGAGGCGGAGTGCGCCGGCGGCGATGTTGGCGGTCAGGTGGGCGGGGTTGCCGGTGCCGGGGATGGCCAGCAGGTGGGGGCCCTGGTGGAGGGTCCAGGCGATGCGGACCTGCGCGGGGGTGGAGTCGTGGGCCGCCGCCACGGCGAGGATCTCCTCGCGCTCCGGGGCGGTCGCCCCGCTCTCGCGTCCGGCGGCGGCGATCGCGTAGAACGGGACGAAGGCGATGCCCTGTTCGCCGCAGTGGCGGACGAACGCGTCGTACTCGGGGCGGACCCCGATCCCGTACATGTTCTGCACGCAGACGACGGGGGCGATCTCCTGCGCCTCGGCGAGGTGCGCGGGGGTGATGTTGGAGAGGCCGAGGTGGCGGATGAGGCCCGCCTCGCGGAGTTCGGCGAGGGCGCCGAAGCGCTCGGCGATCGAATCCTGGCCCAGGACGCGGAGGTTGACGACGTCGAGGTGGTCGCGGCCGAGCTGCCGCAGGTTCTCCTCGACCTGCGCGCGCAGCGCGGCGGGGGTGCGGGCGTGCTCGCTCCAGGCGCCGGAGGTGTCACGGGCCGGGCCGACCTTGGTGGTGATGACCAGGTCGTCGGGGTAGGGGCCGCCGAGGGCGGTGTTGATCAGCTCGTTCGCGGAGCGGAGCGGCGAGAAGTAGAAGGCGGCGGTGTCGATGTGGTTCACGCCGAGCTCGACGGCCTTGCGCAGGACGGCGATCGCGCGGTCGCGGTCCATCGGTACGGCGTTCGCGATGAGCGCCTCGCCGTGCTGGGGCAGCCGCATGGCGCCGAAGCCGAGGCGGTTGACGGTGAGGTCGCCGCCGAGGGTCCAGGTGCCGGACTCGGAGGCGTGAGGGGTGGCGGTGGCGTTCGTGGCGGTGGGGTTCGTGGTGGTCATGGCGGGGATGATCTCCCGGGGCTGGGGGCGGCGCCAGCGGATTGCCGGGTGGCTGTCAGGTTCCGTACGGCTCGTGCGCGCTCACGCCGTCGGTCAATCCCGTGCGTACGGGCGGGGGTTGGCCCTACCCCCGACCCGCCTGTCTGCCGGATGGGGCGGGGACGCCCGGTCCGCGAGGCTGTGCGCATGACAACGAACCGTGGACGCAAGGCCCTGATGCTCGCTCTCTCCGTCGCCGCCGTCGCCGGGGTCGGACTCGTGGGGGGCACGGTCGCGCCCGCCGCGGCCGCCGGGCTCGACTGGCACGACTGCGACGCCGCCGTGAAGCCGCTGCCGGGGCAGCAGTGCGCCACGCTCTCCGTACCCCTCGACTACGCCCACCCCGAGGGCGAGCAGATCGGTCTCGCCGTCGCCCGGCTGCCCAGCACCCGGCCCGAGGCGCGGCGCGGGACGCTCATGGTCATCCCCGGCGGGCCGGGGAGCTCCGGTGTGCAGCGGCTCGGGCAGAAGGGCGCCGCCCTCGCGAAGGAGATGAACGGCGCCTACGACCTCGTCGCCTTCGACCCGCGTGGCGTCGGCGGCTCCGCCAAGGCCCGGTGCGGCTTCGACGAGGCCGACCGGCGGCTCGTGACCCTGCGGTCGTGGCCCGCCGCCGACGGCGGCATCGGCGAGAACGTGGCCCGCTCGCGCCGGATGGCCGAGGCCTGTGACCGCAACGGCGGCGCGATGGTGCGCAGCCTCACGACCGCCAACCAGGTACGGGACCTCGACCGGCTGCGGCAGGCGCTCGGCGAGCGGAAGCTGTCCGCGTGGAGCGTGTCGTACGGGACGTACGTGGCCGCCCAGTACGCCCAGAAGTTCCCGGAGCGCACCGACCGCTGGGTCCTCGACAGCAGCGCCGACCCCGACCCGAAGCGCGTCGCACGCGGCTGGCTGGCGGGCATGGCGCGCGGCGCCGAGGACCGCTTCCCCGACTTCGCCGCCTGGGCCGCCCACCCCGACCGCGCCCAGGACGGGCTGCGCCTCACCGAACGGCCCGAGGACGTCAGGGGGCTGTTCCTGGAGCTCGCCGCCCGGCTCGACCGTGAGCCCAAGGCGTCGGCCACCCCCGGTGTGCCGCTGACGGGTACGGTCCTGCGCCAGGCCCTCCAGCAGGCCCTCTACTCCGACGCCTCCTTCCCGGCCTTCGCCCGTCTGATGTCCCAGGCCCTCGACCCGGCGGGCGTGCCCGTGCTGCCGCCCGAGCTGGCCGGGCCCATGCCGGACGAGGCCGCGACCGTCAGCGTCGGCGTGATCTGCAACGACGTGGACTGGCCCCGTTCCGTGCCGGCGTACGAGCGGGCCGTCGCCGCCGACCGGGCGCGCCACCCGCTGACCGCCGGCATGCCCGCCAACATCACGCCCTGCTCCTTCTGGAAGGGCGGCGCCGTCGAGAAGCCGACCCGGATCACCGACCGGGGCCCGTCGAACGTGCTCATGATCCAGAACCTGCGCGACCCCTCGACCCCGCACTCCGCCGGGCTGAAGATGCGGGAGGCCTTCGGCGACCGGGCGCGCCTCGTCTCCGTCGACAAGGGCGGCCACGCGGTCTACCTCGGCAACGGGAACGCGTGCGGCGACCGGGCCGTGACCCGCTTCCTGACGGAGGGCGTGCGGCCGGCGGAGGACGTGCTCTGCACGTGACCACGGAGAAGGGCCCGCGCGGATCTCTCCGGGCGGGCCCTTTCCCGTACGGATCAGACCTTCACCGGCTCCTGGGCCGGGGCGGGGCCCGGGTCCGGTTCGGGGGCCGGGGGGCCCGCCCGTACATCCGACTCCGCCGTCTCCTCCGTCCCCTCCATCTCCTCCGTCTCCACGTCGAACTCCTCCAGGAGTTCCTTGCTGAAGCCGAAGAAGTACGTCGCCACGAAGCCGACCGCGTAGCCGACAAGGAGACCGCCCGCGTAGATCGCGATCGTCTCGCCGAGGCCCTTGTTGCCGTCGAGGAGCGGGAAGAGCGCCCAGCCGGACGGGCCGATCGCCGTCGAGCCGACCTTGTCGCCCAGCATGCTGAAGAGGCCGATGAAGCCGCCGCCGAACGCGCCGCCCACGCAGGCCGTGACGAACGGGCGGCCCAGCGGCAGCGAGACGCCGTAGATGAGGGGCTCGCCGACGCCCAGGAAGCCGGCCGGGAGGGCGGACTTGATGGTGCGGCGGATGGAGCCGTTGCGGGGGAGCTTCAGGTAGACGGCCAGGGCCGCGCCGACCTGGCCGGCGCCCGCCATCGCGAGGATGGGGAGCAGCACCGTGTACCCCTGCTGCTCGATGAGGGTGGTGTGGATCGGGATCAGGGCCTGGTGCAGGCCCAGCATCACGAGCGGGAGGAACAGGCCGCCGAGGAGGAAGCCCGCGCCGGCTCCGGCGTTCGCGAGGAGCCAGTCGGCGGCCTCGCCGATGGCCCGCGAGACCTCACCGGCGACGAACATGAGGCCGAAGATCGTGACCAGGCCGGAGATCAGGACGGTCAGGGTCGGGGTGACGAGCACGTCGAGGGACTCCGGCACCCAGCGGCGGCACCACTTCTCCACGTACACGGCGAGGACCGCCGCGCCCAGCGCGCCGAGGACACCGCCCTGGCCGGGGGAGAGCGTCTGGCCGAAGGCGTCGATCTTGGCGACGCCGGGGAAGACGATGATCGCGGCGACCGCGCCGCCGAGGATCGCCGTGCCGCCGAACTCCTTGGCCGTGTTGTAGCCGACGAAGACCGCGATGAGGGCCATGAAGCCGCTCGCCATCGCCGCGAGGGCCGGGGTGACGCCGGGCAGCCAACCGAGGTTGACGAGCAGTCCGTTGAGGCCGGCGATGATGCCGCAGCCGATGAGGGCGGGGATCAGCGGGACGAAGATGTTCGCGATCCGGCGGAGGAAGAGCTTGAACGGGGTCGCGTTCCTCGCCTTCCGGGCGGCCTTGAGGGCCGCGCCCCGGTCCGCGAGTTCCTCGGCGGAGTGGGCCGGGGCGGGGGCTTCGGCCACCAGCGCCTCGAACTCCGGAGTCACGCGGGCGACGGTGCCGGGGCCGAGGACGATCTGGTACGTGTCGTCCTCCACGACCCCCATCACGGACGGCAGGGCCTTGAGGGCCTCGTCCCGGACGAGCGAGCGGTCCCGCAGACCGAGCCGGAGGCGGGTCATGCAGTGGGCCACGGAGCTGATGTTCCCGGCGCCGCCGACGAGGGGGAGGATCGCGGCGGCGATGGCGCGGTTCTTGTCGTCTGTGCTCATGGTGCGGTGGTGCCTTGCTGTGAGGGGGAGGCTTTACGCGTGCAGCGCCGCACGCAGGTGGCCCTGGGAGGCCGTCAGCCGCTGCTCGGCGGTCTTGGCATCGATGTCGGCGAGGAGCATCAGGATCGCGGTCTTCACCTCGCCGTCGGCGGCGGCGAGCGCCGTCTCGATCTGCTCGTCGGGCGCGCCGGTGGCCAGGGCGACGATCCGCCGCGAGCGGGCCTGGAGCTTGTCGTTGGAGGCGCGGACGTCGACCATCAGGTTTCCGTAGGTCTTGCCGAGGCGGATCATCGTGATCGTCGAGATCATGTTGAGGACGAGCTTCTGGGCGGTGCCGGCCTTGAGGCGGGTGGATCCGGTGAGGAGCTCGGGTCCGGGGACGACCTCGATGCCGTGCTCGGCTGCGGCGGCGAGCGCGCTGTCCTCGTTGCAGGAGAGGCCGATGGTGAGCGCGCCGAGCGCGCGGGCGTGCTCGACGGCGCCGATGGCGTACGGGGTGCGGCCGGAGGCGGAGACGCCGACGACGGTGTCGTCGGCGGTGAGCCCGAGGGCGTCCAGGTCGGCGGCGGCGAGCTCGCGCGAGTCCTCGGCGCCCTCGACGGCCTGCACCATGGCGCTCGGGCCGCCCGCGATGAGGCCGACCACCTGCGACGGGTCGGTGTTGAAGGTGGGCGGGCACTCGCTGGCGTCGAGGACGCCGAGGCGGCCCGCGGTGCCCGCGCCCAGGTAGATCAGCCGTCCGCCGCGGGCCATCCGCTCGGCGGTGGCGTCGATGGCCGCGGCGATCGCGGGGAGCTGCCGGGCGACGGCCTCGGGGACGGTCCGGTCCTCGCCGTTCATGAGGCGGGCGATGTCCAGGGTGGGCAGCCGGTCGATCTCGGCGAGCTCGGGGCGGAAGGCCTCGGTCGTGAGGGTGGCCAGCTGGGCGCGGAGTTCGGAGTACGAGGTGGGCACGGGGGCTCTTTCGGTACGGCGGCGTCGTCGGCGCCGGAATGCGTGTGGGTCAGCGGCTGCGGGGGGAGTGGCGGTGGGCGAGGGCTTCGTACGAGGCGGCGAGGGCAGGGGCCGCCGTCTCGTACGTGCGCTGGGTGACGCAGGTGAACAGACAGTCCACGACCAGGAGTTGACTGGTCCGTGACGACATGGCCGCGGGGCGCAGTTCGCTCTCGCGAGCGGTGGAGGTGGTCAGTACGTGGTCGGCGTACTGGGTGACGGGGCCGTCCGGGCGGCCGGTGATGGCGACGGTCGTCGCCCCGTGGTCGAAGGCCACCCGGAGCGGTTCTATGACGTCGCCGGTGGAGCCGGAGTGGGTGATGGCGATCGCGACGTCCCCGGAGCGGAGCTGCACGGCGTTGGTGACGGCGAGGTGCGGGTCGCTGTGGGCGTGCGCGATCAGGCCGATCCGGAGCAGCTTCTGGCCGAGGTCCTGGGCGACGAGGCCGGAGGCGCCGACGCCGTAGATGTCGATGCGGCGGGCGGCGGCGAGGGCGGTGACGGCGGCGCCGAGCTGGACGGTGTCGAGGCCGGCGGCGGTGTCGGCGAGGGTCTGCTGCTCGTCGTAGGCCAGCTTGGCGACGACGTCGGCGATCGGGTCGTCGACGGCGATGTCGGCGGTGACGGCGGGGGCGCGGCCGGACTGCTGCTGGGCGGCGAGGCCGGCGAGGGCGAGGCGGAGGTCGCGGTAGCCGGGGTAGCCGAGGAGCCGGGCGGTGCGGACGACGGTCGCCTCGCTGGTGCCGGTGAGCTCGGCGAGGCCGGTGACCGTGAGCGCGGCGCAGCCGGCCGGGTCTCCGGCGACGGCCTCGGCGACCCGCTGCATGGAGCGGGTCATGGACGGCGCGAGGGTGCGCACCTTGGCGGCGAGGGCGGCGGGGGCGGGGGGCGCGTCGCTGGTGAAACTTTCCTTCACGTCATTGGTCACAAGTGAAAGATACTTTCGGCAGGGTGGCCCGACAAGACCCCGTGGGTCCTCTTCGGTCCCGGATGCGGAGGGGACCTTCGTCCTGTCCCCCGCTCGGGTGACAATGACTGCATGGACGACATCGACCCCGTGGAGCAGGCGCTGCACGCCGCTCGCGCGCTGGTTCTGGCCGACCTGGTGGCCCGGGAGGTGGCCGCCGCCGAGGTCGTGTCGATGGTGGAGGACGCGGTGACCCACCGGCGCTGGTGGGTCGAGCAGTGGCCCGAGGGGGTGTCGTACGTCGCCGGGCTCGTCGCCCAGGACGTGCAGGACGCCCTGCTCGAACGGTACGGACGCTGGCCGCTCTGCCCGGTCTGCGCCTCCGGCGACCCGCACGCCCTCGACGTGGAGCCGGAACTCGGCCCGGACCCGCACTGGGTCTGCGGCAAGCAGGGCGTGGTGGTGGCCCCGGTGGGCGGCCTGACGTGACGGGAGCGCCGGAGTGAGCCTCTACATCGACCCGCCGACCTGGCCGGGCCATGGCCGCATGTGGTCGCACCTGGTCAGCGACGTCTCCTTCGAGGAGCTGCACGCCTTCGCCGCCTCGATAGGCGCCCCGCCCCGCGCCTTCGAGCGGGACCACTACGACATCCCCTCCGACCGGTACGCGGACGCGGTGGCGGCGGGCGCGATCGAGGTCGGCTCGAAGGAACTGCTCCGCCACCTCACGGGCGCGGGCCTGCGCCGGCCGAAGGGGCGGCCGGTTTCCTGAGCCCCGGCCTCATGGCAGGACGGTGACGCCGATCTGCAGGTGGATGTGATCCTGGTGGGCGGCACGGAGTGCGGCGTTCTGGCTGCCGGGGGCGGCGTCCGGGGCGTAGTCGGGGTAGATGACGAAGCCGGTGCCGCCGAGATCCGGCATGGGCCACTTGTTGGCCGGGCCGATCGCCGTGGCCTCGCACTCGAAGGTCGCGAACCGGAAGGCGGTCGTGAAGAGCCCGTACCCGAGGGGGTCCGTGGCGGGGTCGATGCGGACCTTGACGCCGGGCGGGCGCGGCAGGTTGCCCCAGTCCTTCTTCACCGACCGGGTGAACGCGGTCCCGTCCGACTCCCCCGTGATGCCCGAGAGATCGAGCGCACGGCCTTGGTTGTGACAGTCCTTCAGGTTCGGCCCGCCGTGCCCGATGCCCAGGTGGAGGAGTTCGCTGACGTCCGGCGCCGAGGAGTTGATCCAGCGGGTGAGGCGGTACAGCGCGATCAGCATGCGCTGGTCGAGGTTGTCGATGACCGTGGCCGTCGGGGCGATCTGGTTCGTGTAGCGGATGCCACCGAACGCCGGCGGGCTCACCACGACCCGCTGCGCCGGCGCCGGCGACACGATCCCGGCCGGTCCGTCCACGAACGCCGGGCTCTTCAGGGCCAGTTTTCCGCGCCGGATCAGGTCGGCCATGAGGCCGTTCGCCTGCGTGAGGGTGAGCAGCCGGGCCGGGGCCACGCCCCCGGAGGGGGTGGGCGCGAGACGGAAGGAGGCGTCCAGAGGACCGTCCGCGTCCACCCGGTCGGCGTCCACGTCGAAACGCTGGAACCTCTCGCCGCGGAAGAAGTACGCGAACCGGCCGCCCGGGTAGACCGCCGCGTCCACACCGTCGGTGAAGAGCCCGGTCCAGTTGCCCGCGATGGTGCGCGGATAGCCGGGGTCGACCCGGTCGGAGGTGATGTCGTACCGCACGTAGGAGGGGCCCTTGAAGAGGTACAGCTTGCCGTTCCCCCAGTTCAAGGCCGCGTCGATGCCGGTACGCCAGTCGGGGCCGCCGTCCGCGCCGGTGGGCAGGCCGGCCCAGCCGAACTCGACCGTGAACGGGTCGTTGGGGGGCAGGTACTCGGGTTCGACCCGGTTGGAGGGGTCGTCGTACCGCAGATAGGTGCTCCCCGTGAAGGCGTACGCCTTCCCCGCACCCCACCAGACGAAGGCGTCCGGCGACCGGGGCATGCCGGGCCAGAACGTCAGGGGGAGTCCGGAGTCCTCGCGTACACCGGTGACCGAGTCGTACCGGTCGTAGGTGTCGTCGGCGTGGAAGAGATACGTCTTGTCGTTCGGCCAGGAGATGGCCGACCTCACTGTGGTCATGGTGGCCTCGGTTCCTTCCTGCGGGGACGGGCCGCTCGGCGGGCGGCCCGTCCCCTTCCCTTTCCCTTTCCCTTTCCCTCACGAAGGTCTCGTCACAGGACGCCGGTCCACCGGCAGCCCGTCGGTGCGCAGTTCCAGCCGCGGCCGTAGCCGTGGACGAGCGGCGGGGGGTCCGCCGGCAGCGGCCCGTAGTTGCCCCTCGGCTGCTGGTGCACGCGCTCCTCCTCGCCGTCGGCGTCCTGGTCCGGGAACGTGAAGACGATGCGGTACGGCGGGTAGTGCTCCCGCCGGTCCACCGCCGGCACCTGTTTCGGCAGATCGAGTCGCATGGTTCTTCCTCGGATCGGGCGGGACCGGACCGGTCACGGGGGCCGCGGCCGCCGGTCCCGCCGATGACGCCGGACTCAGAACGGCAGGACCTCGCTGAGCAGGCCGCCGAGGAACCCGCTGGCCGCCGCACCGCCGTTGGCGTCCCCGCCCTCGGGGTGCTTGCCGCGCTGGACGGGTGCGGACTGCTGGGGCATCTGGAGCCGGAGCTGTCCGGCCGTGGACCGGCGGGGCGTGTCGGCGCCGCCGTCCTGGTGGGCTTGGGTCTCCTTGAACATCGTGTGCTCCTTTCCTTACGTCTCCCGTTTCGGGGCGTGAGGTCCTCGGACGAGGGGCCTCAGATCGGGATGATGTCGCCGAGCAGGCTGCCCAGCAGGCCGCTGGCCGCCGCACCGCCGTTGGCGTCCCCGCCCTCGGGGTGCTTGCCGCGCTGGACGGGTGCGGACTGCTGCGGCAGCTGGAGCCGGAGCTGTCCGGCGGTGGACCGGCGGGGCGTGTCGCCACCGGTCTCCTCGGTGGTGTGGGTCTCGTCGAACATGACGGTTTCCTTTCTTCCTCGGAGCGGTTACGGAGTCCTGTCGTCCGTCAGGCGTAGACGCCGTGGCCGGCGTAGCACATCTGCCGGGCGGGGCCGGTCATGCCGGCGCAGGAGGACCTGGCGGCCTCGACGCCGGTACGGGTGCTCCCGGCCTCGGCCGCAGGGCCCTCGCGGTGGACGGGACGGGCCTGGAGCGGCATGGCTCCCGGGCGGTTTCGGCGGGTGTCCATGGGGGTTTCTCCTTTCGGTGGAGGGGGTGTCCGGTCGGCTCCGCCTCACTTGGAGTCGAGGAACGTGTGGACCGGGGCGAGGGTGACCGGCAGCTCGTCGCTCACGTCGATGGTGAACAGGTACGAGAGCCGGGACCTGCGCTCGTCCTCGGGGTCGTAGAAGGTCACGGTCACGTCCTGGCAGTCCGAACCGACCCTGCAGTAGGGACTCTTGGTGACGGTGATGGTGTCGAGCGCGTACAGGTTCATGGTGGAACCCGGCACCCTGCTCGCGGACAGCAGCCCGTCCTTGATCTTGTCGCCGAACAGGAAGGCGTTGGTGCCCATGAAGTTGAGCGCGCGGTCGGCCGAGGTCTGGCCGAGGTTGCGGAACTGGTAGTAGATCTTGTCGAGGAACGCGCGGATCGTCAGACGCAGCTGGGCGTCGTCGCGGACCTGCACCCTGGACTGCTGCCGCTTGTCCTCGGGCTGCTTCACGTCGGCCTCCTTCGAGACCTCCTTGAAGACGGCGTCGACGAGGGCGGCTTCGTTCCACGTCCACAGGCCGCGGCTCTTCACCTCGACCACCGGCACGATCTGGCCGGAGTAGAGGCGCGTGGTGCGGTCGGTGAGGACGCCGGGAACGGAGACGCGGGAGATGTATCCCTGGCGCTCCTCCTCGTTCTTCGAGTCCGGGTCGAGGGCCTGGCCCGCGATGGCGTCGCGGAAGACCCGGTAGACGGTCGACACCGGCGGATTGGCGAACGGGTTGACGTCCTTCTTGGCCCTCGCGGCGGCTGCCCTTGACGGCTTCTTGCGGTTGAGCTGGGCTTCCTCCGGCGTGACGGGCGGCATGCTCCAGTCCATGCCGGCGGAGGGCTCGGCCTCCAACGCGTACACCGTGGCGCCGTCCATGGTGAGGGTCCAGGTGAGCTTGTCGGAGGCCCAGGGGGCCATCGCGAGGTAGTCGCGGAGCTGACTGGGGCTGTACGGGTCGGGTGCCTGCTCGACCGCCTTGCCGCCGACATTCTCATCGATGTACGGCATCTGCTGCCGGAAGCTGTCGCGTCGCGCCTCGGTCGGGTAGTCGAAGCCGATGGTCCCGATGGCGTAGATCAACTGCCGTGGTGACCCACTGCCACTGCTGGCGCAGCTGCACGCGGCCGGGTCGCCGCCGCAGCCGCACGCAGGGCGTACTCCGGCGCTTGTGGTGGCATGGGGGGCGTGAACTGGGGGCGCAGCGGGGGTCGGGGGGGCGGGTGCGACCGGGGCGGCGGCTGCGGCGACGGACGGGGCCGGGGGCGCGAGGGCCGGGGCGGGTGCCTGGGCCGGGGGCGCGGTCGGCGGGACCGGGGGCGGGGGAGGCGCGCCACCGTCGGCGGCGACGCCCGCCGGTACGGGCGGGGCAGTCGGTACGGGCGGGGCAGTCGGTACGGGGGGCGCGGGCTGAGCGGGCGCGGCGGGTGTCCCGTACGGTGCGGGAGTCTCGTGCCCGGCCGGGGCGACGTTCGGCGCCGGGGCCTCGGACGGCGTGGGGGCGGCTGCGGGAGTGGTCACGGCTGTCTCCTCTTTCATGGTGGCGAGGGCGAGAGCCCGGACGGCGTCCAGGCTGCCGCCGAGCCCGCGGCGGCAGGCCGGGGCGTCCGGGTCGGCGCAGTCGGCGGGTGCGGTGGCGGTCGAGAGCAGCGCCTGACCGGCGGCTCTCGGGTCGGCTGTCCCGCCGCCGGCCAGCTGGGCCGCGACGAGCAGGGCCGCCGTACCGGCCACGAGCGGGGTGGCGAAGCTGCTTCCCGTCAGGGAGGCGAGGCCGCCGCCGGGGGCGGCTCCCTCGATGTCCTGTCCGGGGGCGAGGATCCCGTGGGTCCGGTAGGCGCCGCCCCAGTTGCTGATGTCGAGTGGGGATCCGTCGGCCGCGGCGGCGCCGACGGCCAGGACGGAGGGGACGGCGGCCGGGACCTGGAGGGTGTCGGCCCCGTCGTTCCCGGCGGCGGACACGACCAGCACGCCCTGGTCCTCGCAGAGCCGCAGGGCCCGTTCGAGGAGGGCGTCGGCCTGGCCGGCGTCGGTGCGTTCGCCGCCGCTGATGTTGATGACGTGCGCGCCTTCCTCGACGGCGCGCTCGATGGCACGGGCGAGGTCCATCTGGGGGACCCGGCCGTCTCCGCCGTCGCGGAAGACGGGGAGGATCAGGCCGCGGCAGCGCGGTGCGAGCCCGGTGACGGGGGAGCCGGGCATCCCGAACAGGAGGCTGGCCACGTGGGTGCCGTGCAGCGACATCGGGCCGGTGCCCGCGGGATCCGGCACCAGAGTGACCAGGCGCGTGAGGTCCGCGCCGGCGAAACAGGGGTGGGACAGGTCCACGGGGCCGTCGAGCAGGGCGACGCACACCCGGGGGTCGCCGTACGGCGCGTCCGGCCGTGGGCGGAGTTCTCCCAGGACTGCCCGAGGCTTCATCTCGGTCCTGCCTTCCGTGCCCGAGGGCACCGTGGGCGAAAGCATCTGGGTCCGACTGTGGAAGGCCGTTGTCGGCGGTTCGTCACCCGGAATGTGCAAGCAGCGTCCTCAGAGCGTTTCCGGGGCGTTGCCGGTCCGTGCGAGGGGGCGTTTGGCAGCCGGTCAGCCCCGGTGGAACGGCGGGCCGGACCGCGCTCCGAAAAAGTCGCGGGACGGGTGGCGCGGCGTGGCGGACCCGTACGGCGGGGGCGGTGAGGTGCGGATGCGCGGATGCGTGATCCACCGGCCGGTTGCACAGTGAGGGTGTGTCATCGAACGGCGTATACCTCGAACTGCTCGGGGCCTTCGAGCTCTCTTACGCCGGATGCCGTATCCCTCTCCCCTCGGGCGCACAGCGCCTGTTGGCGCTTCTCGCCGTGCACAGCACCGGCGTGTACCGGGGTGCGGCAGCCGAGCGGCTCTGGCCCGACTGCAGCCCGACCAGGGCTTCGGCGAACCTCAGGACCGCCCTGTGTCACGGGCGGCGGGCGGGTCCGCTGGCGACGGTGGAGTGCGTGGACCGACGGCTGCGGCTCGCACCGGTGGTGGACGTGGACCTGCACCGCGCGCGCTGCCGGGCGCAGGACGCGATCGGTGACCGCCGGCCGCCCGAGGACCCCGAGGAGCTCTCGGCCGCGTTCGGGGAGGAGCTGCTGCCGCAATGGCCGGACGAGTGGCTCGTCCTGGAGCGGGAGCGCTGGGACCAGCTGCGGCTGCACGCGCTGGAGGGGCTGGCGCGGCGGCTGCGGCGGGACGGGGAGTATCTGGCGGCGCTGCAGACGGCGCTGACGGCCACCCAGATCGACCCGATCCGGGAGACGGCACACCGCATCCTCATCGAGATTCACATCGCGGAGGGCAACACGGCCTGCGCGGTGAAGCGCTACAAGGACTACCAGCGGTTACTGAGGCGTGAGTTGGAGGTGGAACCGTCTCCGCTCATGACGCGCCTGGTCCAGGACCTCACGTCGGCGTGAGCCTCGGACCAGAGCGTGAGCCTCAGGCGAGGGCGGCCGCGATGGTGCGGGCGCATTCCAGGGATTCGGTGGTCGTCGTGTCCACCTCGATGTCGTACTCCACGCCCTCGTGCACGATCCGCGCCTGCTGCGCGGCCATGCCGGCCGTCCGGTCCCCGCGGGCGATCTCCCGGCCCTCGGCGACGGTGCTCTCGCACCGGACGCCGACCCACAGCACGGGCAGGTCGCCGAGGGCCTCGCGCCAGCGCCGCTGTGACGCGGCGCCGCCGAGGAAGACGTCGTCGACGACGATCCTGGCGCCGGCCCGGGCCATCGCCACGAGCCCCCCGGCCCAGGCGGCCTCCAGCTCCCTGAAGGCGGCCCCGACGCCGACCCCGCCGTCCGCGTCGAACACGATCCCGTCGTCGGAGTCCTGCATCTTCGCGGGCAGCGCGTCGACGAACGAGTCGACCCCGAACGCCAGCCAGGGCTCCGGCAGCACGGCCTGCAGACACCGCACGATCCCGGTCTTCCCCGAGCTGGACCCGCCGTTGAGAATGATCATCCGCACCGTCACCGCGCCACCGTAGACACCCCGGAGCCCGCGCCGCACCCGATTTCCGCCGCTCCTCAGCAGGACGCTTCGGCGGCCTGCTCCTTCTGCTGCGGGGTGCCCGAAGTGACCACGCGGGACGTGGACTTGTGGAGGCGGAGGGCGATGGCCGCCGTGGCCAGGCCCAGGGCCGTCATCGTGGCGCCCGCCCAGGCCGTGGAGGCGTAGCCGAGGCCGGCGTCGATGACCGTGCCGCCGAGCCAGGGGCCGCCGGTGTTGCCGAGGTTGAAGGCCGCCGTGGTGGTGGCGCCCGCGAGGGTGGGGGCCGCGCCGGCGACGTTGAACATGCGGGCGTTGAGGGCCGGGGCCGTGTAGAAGGCCGAGACGCCGAGGAGGAAGGTCAGGACGATCGTCGCGACCGGGTTCGGGGCGAGGACGGCCAGGGCGACCAGGAAGACCGTCGACGCGGCGATGCCGCTCAGCAGCACCCCGAAGAGGTGCGCGTCCGCGACCCGGCCGCCGATCGTCGTACCGACCAGCGCGCCGATGCCGAAGAGGCCGAGGACCGCCGAGACCCAGCTCTCGTCGAGACCGGAGACGTCGGTGAGGAGCGGGGCGAGGTAGGAGAAGGCGCAGAAGACGCCGCCCGCCGCGAGCGCGGTGATCGTGACGGAAAGGAGCACCTGGCGGTCGCGGTAGATGCCCAGTTCCCGCTTCAGGCGGGGCTTGGCCGCCGGGAGCGGGATGTGCGGGATGCGGGTCACCACGCCGACGAGCGCGATCGCGGAGGCCACGCCGACCGCCCAGAACGCGGAGCGCCAGCCGAGGTGCTCGCCGAGGAATGCGCCCGCCGGGACGCCGAGGACGTTGGCGATGGACAGCCCGCCGATCATGACCGCCATCGCCTTGGCACGCGAGCCGACCGGGACCATCGCGATGGCGACGGCCGCGCCGACGGCCCAGAAGCCCGCGCAGGCGAGGGCGCTCACCACCCGCGAGGCGAAGAGGACGGCGTAGTTCGGGGCCAGCGCGCCCGCGATCTGGCCGAGGCCGAAGACCGTGATGAGGGTGATCAGCGTCGTCTTGCGGGGAAGGCGGAGCGTCGCCACCGCGAGCAACGGCGCGCCGACGACCATGCCGATCGCGAAGGCCGAGATGAGCAGTCCGGCGCGCGGGATCGAGACGTTCATGTCCTCCGCGATGGGCGGCAGGAGCCCGGACAGCATGAACTCGCTCGTGCCGAGCGCGAACACCGACAGACCGAGGATGTACACGGCCAGTGGCATACGGGTGGGGGGTATCGCTTCAGCGGGGGTGGCGGGGACGGTCGTGTGCTCGGCAGAGGGAGACGGCATGACATGCGTCAACCTGCGGTTTGTGCCTGTCATTCCAGGGGCGGTGGATTTCTCGGGATGTGAGACTCACGGGCCGGCCGTCAGCTCCGCCAGTTCCCGTTCCAGGTTCTCCCGGGCCCGTTCCTCCCAGGCCGCCGCCCCGTACGGGGTGCGGAAGAGGCGGGGCAGGCCCAGGAGCTGGCGCAGGACCGCGGCGCGGCCTTCGCGGAAGGCCGGTTCCGGGACGAAGGCGTACTCCTCGCGGACCGCCGCCGCATACCCCCCGTACGTATCGGGGGACGTGGCCAGGATCGCCAGGTCCGCATCGCAGAGCGTCTCGCCGTTCAGGTCGCCCGGGGCCGGGTCGTGGCTGGTCGTGAGGCGGACCAGGCGGGCCACCTCCGCCACCTCGTGCGCGGTGAGGCCCGCCTCGGCGAGGGCCTTCTCGGCCAGCGCGGCCGAGCGTTCCTCGTTCTCCGAGCGGTCCGGGCGGTAGACGGCGTCGTGGAACCAGGCCGCGAGCCGTACGAGTTCCAGCTCGCCGCCCTCCCCGCCCTGGTCGGCGAGCTCGTCGATGCGGTCCAGGACCGCCGCCAGGTGGTCGACCGTGTGGTAGCGGCGCTGCGGCTCGGCCCAGCGGGACAGCAGGTTCCGGCCGTACGGGGCGGGGTCGGGGCCCTCCCGGCCGGCGCGGGCGGCGAGCAGGGTGGTGTTCCAGCGCCGGAGGAGATCCCGGTCGCGTTCCTCGTCGGCGGTCGTCGGTCCGTGCTGCGGCTCTTCCTCGGCGGTCATGGGGGCATTCTGCCCGGCTGGGGGTGCGGAGGGAGTGCTTCCCACGCGCCCTCATCTCAGTCTTACATACCCCCCATGGGTATGCTACGGTGCTCCGCACAGGTACCCCCTAGGGGTATGCAGCAGCGAGTGAAGGGTCAGGGCAATGTCAACCGTCAATCCCCGGCGCTGGTGGGCACTTGTCGTGCTCGCCGCCGCTCAGTTCATGGTCATCATGGACACCTCGATCATTGGGGTCGCGCTCCCCGAGATGCAGAAGGACCTGGGCTTCTCGCAGAGCGAGCTCCAGTGGATCTTCAACGCCTACGTGATCGTCTTCGGCGGCCTGCTGCTCCTCGGCGGACGCCTCTCCGACCTCGTCGGGGCCCGCAAGATCTTCGTCTCCGGCTGGGCGGTCATGATCGCCGGTTCGGTCGTGGCCGCGGCCGCGCAGTCCGCCTGGGTCGAGATCGTCGGCCGCGCCGTCCAGGGCGTCGGCGGCGCGCTCATCGCGCCCTCCGCCATGACCCTGCTCATGATGCTCTTCATGCACGACCCGAAGGAGCTCGGCAAGGCGATGGCGCTCTACGGCGCCGCGGCCCCCGCCGGCGGCACCGCGGGCGTGTTCCTCGGTGGTGTCTTCACCGAGTGGGTGAGCTGGCAGTGGGTCTTCATCATCTACATCCCGATCGGCCTCGCGACCCTCGCCGCGACCAAGCTCCTCCCGAACGTCGAGTCCCGCCGCGGCTCCGTCGACATCCTCGGCGCCGTCGCCGTCACCGCCGGTCTCGCGCTCGCCGTCTTCGCCGTCGTCCGGGCCCCCGAGGTCGGCTGGGGCGCCACCGCCACCGTCCTGGAGCTCGTCGGCGCGGCCGTCCTCCTGATCCTCTTCCTCGTCATCCAGACGAGCATCCGCGAGCCCCTCATGCCGCTCTCCGTCTGGCGGGTCCCGCGCCTCGGCTCGGCCAACCTGGCGATGACGCTGCTCGGCGCCGCCTGGATCCCGATGTGGTACTTCCTCAACCTGTACCTCCAGCAGGTCCTCGGCTACGGCGCCTTCGAGTCCGGTGCCGCGCTGCTCCCGATGACCGTGCTCCTCATGATCTTCATGACGGCCATCACGGCCCGGCTGATGATGAAGGTCGGCGCCAAGCCGCTCATCGCCGGCGGTCTGCTGGTCCTCGCGGCCGGTCTGGTCTGGCTCGCGGCCGTCGAGCCCACCGGCACCTTCCTCGTCGACGTCCTGCCGGCCTCGCTGGTCGCCGCGCTCGGCATGTCCCTCGCCTACATCCCCACGATGATGAGCGCGATGGCCAACGCCCCGCAGGAGCAGGCCGGTCTCGCCTCCGGCATCGTCAACACCACCTACAACGTCGGCTCCGCGCTCGGCCTCGCCGCGCTCACCGCCGTCGCCATGTCCCAGGGCGCCGACCAGCTCGGCAACCTCCCGAAGCTGACCGACGGCTTCTCGTCCGCCTTCGTCGGCGCCGCGATCATCGCCGCCGTCGGCGGTGTCATCACCCTGCTCGTCATGAAGGGCGACAAGGCGGTCGCGGCCGAGGCCGCCGCCCCCGCCCCGCAGGGCGAGAAGGTCTCCGTCTGAACCGAGAGCAGCAGGGGTCGCCCGATGTCCGCCCCCGGACGTCGGGCGGCCCCTTTTCCGTCCTCAGGAAGGGATTCCCCGTGGAGCTGAACACCCGTGCCGTGCACGTCTCCAACGAGCCATTCACCTCAGGTAGTTGGCCGCTCTCCGTGCCCCTCGTGCAGTCCTCCGCCTTCGCCTTCGACTCCGCCGCCGAGCTCGCCGACGCCATGGCCGACCCCGACGGGCGGTACGTCTACAGCCGCCGCGGCAATCCGACCGTGCGCGCCCTGGAGCAGACCCTCGCCGGCCTGGAGGGCGGCGCGGGCGCCATCGCCTTCGCCTCGGGCATGGGCGCCGTCAGCGGCGTCCTCCTCGCGCTGGTCAAGCCCGGCGACCGGGTCGTCGCCCAGCGCTGCCTGTACGGCGGGACGCACGCCGTCCTGTCCGACCTGGCCGAGCGGTACGGGATCGAGGTCGTACGGATATCCGGCGACGACCCGGCCGAGTTCGAGGCCGCCGCCGTGCACCCCGCCACCCGGCTCCTCGTCCTGGAGACGATCGCCAACCCCACCGGCCAGGTGCCGGACCTGCCCGGCCTGCTCGCCGCCGCCCGCGCCCACGGGGTCACCAGCGTCGTCGACAACTCGCTCGCCTCGCCCGTCCTGTGCCGCCCCCTGGAGCTCGGCGCCGACATCGTCGTGCACTCCACCACCAAGTACCTCTCCGGGCACTCCGACGTCCTCGGCGGCGCCGCCGTCTTCGCCGACGACGCACTGCGCCGCCGGGTGTGGCCCCGCACGGTCGAACTCGGGGCCTGCGCCGACCCGTTCGCCGCCTGGCTCACCCTGCGCGGGATCCCCACGCTGCCCCTGCGGATGCGCGAGCACTGCGCCAACGCCGCCGCGCTCGCCGAGCTGCTCGCGGCCCGCGCCGGCGTCACGGCCGTCCACTACCCCTGGCGCCCGGACCACCCCTCGTACGACACCGCCCGGAAGGTCCTCTCGGGCGGCGGCGGGATGCTCTCCTTCGAGCTCGCCGGGGGCCGGGAGGCGGGCCGGGCCTTCATCGAGCGCGTCCGTCTGGCGAAGCTCGCGCTCTCGCTCGGCGGCGTGGAGACCCTCGTCGCGCATCCCGCGTCCACCTCCCATCGCGAGCTGGACGAGGACGAGTTGGCGGCTGCGGGGATAGCGGGCGGGCTGGTGCGGATGTCGGTGGGGATCGAGGACGCCGAGGACCTGTGGACCGACCTGGAGCAAGCACTGCAGCAACCATCGTGATGAAGGGCCCTTCGGGCCCTTCTTTTGGGTTGACAAAATAAATGAGTGATTCGTAGATTGGGTGATGCCAGGAAACGTTGACTCCTAGGTCAAGGGGGGCGCGCGATGCGCTACTTCGAGGACTTCCGGCCCGGCGACATCCACGAGCTGGGCACCGTCACCGTCACGGCGGAGGAGGTGCTGGAGTTCGGCAGGCGCTTCGACCCGCAGCCCTTCCACACGGATCCCGAGCTCGCCGAGGACTCCCCGTTCGGTGGTCTGATCGCGAGCGGGTTCCACACCCAGGCGATGTTCATGCGGCGCTACGTCGACGGACTGCTCGCCTACAGCGCCTGTACGGGCTCGCCCGGCATCGACGAGGTCCGCTATCTGCGGCCCGTCCGCCCGGGTGACGTCCTCACCGCGCGCGTCGAGATCCTCGGCTCCACCCCGTCGCCGTTCAACCCCGCCACCGGCACCGTCAAGCCGCGGTGCACGCTCGTGGCCGCCGACGGGACGGCCGTGTTCAGCATGATCCTGCACAGCATCTTCCGCCGGCGCCCCGCCGACTCCGAGGCCGACCATCTGTCGTCGATGCCCGCGGCCGAGGACCCCGTCGCCTGTGGGCGACCGGCCAAGACCTGTGTCCCGGCCATGAGCGCCTGACGAACCGTTCCTTCGTCGGGCCCCTGAACACGGCCGTCCGAATCACCCGACCTCAACCGAAGGGGGACCTCCTGTGGAGGCCGTATCCCGCACCGCCCAGTGGACCGCCGCCGCGCGCGCCCTGGAGACCGAGCGCGAGGACCGGCTGTTCGCCGATCCCTACGCGCGCACCGTCGCCGACGAGACCGGCTTCGAACTGCTCGCGCGCTACGACGGGGGCGGCATCGTGCCGTTCCTCGCCATCCGCACCACCTACCTCGACCGGGCCGTCGTGAAGGCGGTGGAGGAGCGCGGCATCCGCCAGGTCGTCTTCCTCGCCGCCGGCATGGACACCCGCTTCTTCCGGCTGCCCTGGCCCGACGGCGTCACCGTCTACGAGCTCGACCGCCCGGCCCTCCTGGAGACCAAGGCCGAGATGCTCAAGGACGAGCCGCAGCCCGCCGGCCGCACCCGGATCGCCGTGCCCGTCGACCTCACGCAGGACTGGACCGGCCCCCTGAAGGAGGCCGGCTGGAAGAGCGAGGAGTCCGTCCTCTGGGTGGTCGAGGGCCTGCTGTTCTTCCTGCCCGAGCAGGCCGTACGGACCCTGATCTCGACGCTCTCCGCGCACGCGGCGCCCGGCTCCGTGCTGCTCGGCGACGTCATCTCGAAGTCCGCCCTGGAGAACCCGCTGGCCCGCACCTTCATGAGCGCGCTCAAGGAGGACGGCAACCCGTGGCTCTTCGGCACCGAGGAGCCCGAGGCGCTGCTCGCCGACTGCGGCTGGGCCGTGCGCGAGGTCAAGCAGCCCGGTGAGGAGGGCGCCCACTTCGACCGCTGGCCCTACCCGGTACCGGCCCGCTCCGTGCCGCGCGTCCCCCGCTCCTTCCTGTTCACCTGTGACCTGCCGGCGTACGAGGAGGAGAAGGCCGCATGAGCGCCCACGACTTCCACCAGAAGGTCATCACCGACGCCGGCGCGGCCGTCCGCGGTCTGACCGTCGCCCTCGGCGAGCGCCTCGGGCTCTACAGGGCCCTCGCCTCCGAAGGCCCCCTCACCGCCGCCGGGCTCGCCGCCAAGACCGGCACGAACGAGCGCTACATCGAGGAGTGGCTGCACGCCCAGCTCTCCGCCGGGTACGTCGAGCGGCACCCCAGCTCCCTCACGTACACCCTCCCCGCCGACCACGTCGAGGTCCTCGCCGACCCGAAGGCCGTGACGTACGCGGCCGGGTTCTTCACCGCCCTCAAGGCGCTGTACGCCACCGAGGACCTGCTCGTCGAGGCGTACCGCACCGGCGACGGCGTCGGCTGGGCCGAGCACGACGCGGCCCTGGACACCGGCATGGGCTCCTTCTTCCAGCCCACGTACGAGCACAAGCTCGTCCCGGACTGGCTGCCCGCCCTCCACCAGGTCACCGGCAAGCTCGAAGCGGGCGGCACCGTCGCCGACGTCGGCTGCGGCGTCGGCCACACCACCCTCCTCATCGCGAAGGCCTTCCCGAACGCCACCGTCCACGGCTTCGACTACTCCGAGGAGGCCATCTCGATCGCGCGGGAACTCGCCGAGGAGGCCGGCCTCTCCGACCGCGTCGTCTTCGACGTCGCCTCCGCCGACGACTACCCGGGCTCCGGCTACGACCTGGTGTGCTTCTTCAACGCCCTGCACGACATGGGCGACCCGGTCGCCGCCGCCCAGCACGTCCACAAGTCCCTCGACGCGGACGGCACCTGGATGCTCGTCGAGTCCAACGTCTCCCCGCAGGACATCGACACCCAGACCCCCGCCGCCCGCATGTTCATGGCCCTGTCCGCCGTGATGTGCCTGCCCGTCGCTGTCGCGCAGCGCGGCCCGCACGCCCTCGGCAACCACTCCGGCGAGAAGGCCTTCCGCGCCATCGCCGAGGAGGCCGGCTTCACCCGCTGGCGGCGCGCCACGGAGACCCCGGTCAACGCGGTCTACGAAGTCCGGCCGTAAATCCCCCTGCGAAGGAGCGAGAACATGGGCGTTGCCGCCCTGCCCGTCACCGACCGCTTCATGGAAGTCCTGAGCCGCCTCAGCGAGCGCTCGGTCGAGGACTACTACAACCCGTACCAGACCTTCCAGTGGCCCGAGACGCTGGAGGAGAACCGGTTCTGGATGACGCCGGAGCTGCTCACCGTCTACGGCACCGAGCACTACGACACCCTCGGTGAGGAAACGCTTCAGCGCCTGTCGAAGTGGGAGTCCATCAACTTCTACAGCCTCAATGTGCACGGCATCCGCGAACTCCTCATCGAGGTCGTCGGCCGCATCCACATGCCCGGCTTCGAGGTCCCCTCGGACTTCTTCCACCACTTCATCGGCGAGGAGAACGAACACATGTGGTTCTTCTCCGAGTTCTGCCGCCGCTACGGCCACAAGATCTACGGCTCCACCGCCATGCGCGCCGACGCCGCCTGGGAGCCCGAGGTCGAGAACTTCCTCGTCTTCACCCGCATCCTCTTTTTCGAGGAGCTCGTCGACCACTACAACTCCCGGATGGCGAAGGACGACTCCCTCTGCCACACCATCCGCGAGGTCAACCGCATCCACCACCAGGACGAGTCCCGCCACATCGCCTTCGGGCGCGAGCTGGTCTCCCTGCTGTACCAGCGGATGTGCCAGGCCGTGAGCGCCGAGCGGGTCCGCGAGGTCGAGGCGTACCTCAAGCGGTACGTCGTCTACAGCATCAACTCCCTCTACAACCCGCACGTGTACCGCGACGCCGGCATTCCCGACCCGCTGGCCCTGCGCAACTCCCTCGTCGCCGACGAGCGCCGCCGGCCGCACGAGCGCAAGGCGATCCGCAAGCCGCTCGCCTTCTTCCTGAAGACCGGGATCTTCTCCGACGACACCCTGCCCGTCGTCTGAGCGACACCCTCACCCGAGAGGTGCACCGACCATGACCTTGACGACCCCCGAGAAAGGCGTCGGGTCCGCCACGGGCCTGCCCTCGCTCGGCCCGGAGGGGACCCGCCTGCTGCGGCTCCTCGACGACACCTTCGAGGGCTGGGGGGTGGCCGCGGGCGCCCGGCCCATGACCATGCCCCCGCTCCTCCCGGCCGCCGACCTGGCCAGGCTCGACTACTACGACAACTTCCCCCACCAGGCCGTCGTCGCCGCCCCGCTCGACCTGGAGCGCCGCGCGACCACGCCCTTCGACACCACCGCCGGCCGCTTTCCCAGCGACGCGCTCGAACCCGCCGCGCTCGGACTGCCCTCGGCCTCCTGCTACGCCGTCTACCTGACCCACCAGGGCACCCAGGTCGCCGACGACACCCTCGTCACGATCTGCTCCTGGTGCTTCCGCAAGGAGACCCACTACGAGGGCATGCGGCGCCAGCTCGGCTTCCGCATGCGGGAGATCGTCGCCATCGGCGGCCGTGAGCACGCCGAGAACCACCTCGCCGAGTTCACCACCCGCATCCAGTCCTTCGCGAAGGCGCTCGACCTGCCGCTGCGCCGCGAGGCCGCCTGCGACCCCTTCTTCGACAAGGGCAGCTCCAAGGCGGTCCTCCAGCGGCTCACCCCGGTGAAGTACGAGTTCCTGTACGAGGACCTGGCGATCGCCTCGGTCAACACGCACCGGAACTTCTTCGGCGAGCGCTGCGACATCACGCTCGCGTCGACCGGAGGACCGGCCTTCACCAGCTGCGTCGCCTTCGGCCTGGAGCGCTGGCTGTCGGCGCTGACCCGGCGCCACGGCGGCTGGGAGGCCGCCGAGCGGGCCGTCCTCGACGCCGGTGCGAACGGCGCGGCCGGGCCGGTGATCTGACGTGCCGGCCCGTCCCGCCGCCCCGCCGGCGGGCGGCCTGGGGTGGGCGAACCTCGGCATGGACATCGTGTCCGTCAACCGTGTCCGCAGGCTCCTCGCCCAGTACGGGGAGCGGTTCTTCGAGCGGATGCTCACTCCCGGCGAGCTCGCCGACTGCCGTACGTCCTCCGGGCTCGACGTCCTGAGCCTGTGCGGGCGGATCGCGGCGAAGGAAGCGGCGTTCAAGACCTTACGGGTCCGCGGCAGGTTCCTGCCGTGGCCGGACATCGTCGTGCGGCGCTCCGAGGGCGGCTGGCCGCTCGTGGAGCTGCACCGGGCGGCCGCCGAGATGGCCGCGGAGTCCGGCATCACCGAGATCACCGTGTCCATCAGCCACGACGTGGACTACGCGGTGGCCGTGGCCGCCCCGATCATCGCCCCCACCCCTTCCGTATCCAGCACCTCAATCGAGCAGTAGCTAACAAGGAGAGCAACCATGGCCGACGGCCTGCAGACGGTGAAGAACTGGATCCTCGAGCGTCACCCCGAGCGCGACGACATCGCCGCCGACCTCGACCTGATCGAGAACCGGCTCATCGACTCGCTGTCCTTCGTCGAGTTCGTCTTCCTCCTGGAGCAGGAGAGCGGCACCGCCATCCAGATGGAGACCCTGGAGGTCGACTCCATCCGCACCCTCGGCGCCATCGAGCAGCACTTCTTCAAGACCCCGGCGGAGGCCCAGGCATGAGCCGCCGCCTGTTCACCTCGGAGTCCGTGACCGAGGGCCACCCCGACAAGATCGCCGACCGGATCAGCGACACCATCCTCGACGCGCTGCTCGCCGAGGACCCGCACTCCCGGGTCGCAGTGGAGACGCTGATCACCACCGGCCAGGTCCACATCGCCGGCGAGGTCACCACCTCCGCGTACGCGCCGATAGCCCAGCTGGTGCGCGACGCCGTCCTCGACATCGGCTACGACTCCTCCGCGAAGGGCTTCGACGGCGCCTCCTGCGGCGTGTCGGTGTCCATCGGCGCCCAGTCGCCGGACATCGCGCAGGGCGTCGACACCGCCCACGAGGCCCGGGTCGAGGGCGTGGCGGACGAGCTGGCGGCGCAGGGCGCCGGCGACCAGGGCCTGATGTTCGGCTACGCCTGCGACGACACGGCCGAGCTGATGCCGCTGCCGATCGCCCTCGCCCACCGCCTGTCCCGGCGGCTCACCGAGGTCCGCAAGGACGGCACCGTGCCGTACCTGCGCCCGGACGGCAAGACGCAGGTCACCATCGAGTACGACGGGGACCGCCCGGTCCGCCTCGACACGGTCGTCGTCTCCTCGCAGCACGCGGCGGACATCTCCGTGGAGGGCCTGCTCACCCCGGACGTCCGCGAGTACGTCGTCGAGCACGTTCTCAAGCAGCTCGCGGAGGAGGGCGTGAACCTGGAGTCCGACGGCTACCGGCTCCTGGTCAACCCGACCGGGCGCTTCGAGGTCGGCGGCCCGATGGGCGATGCCGGACTCACCGGCCGGAAGATCATCATCGACACGTACGGCGGGATGGCCCGGCACGGCGGCGGCGCCTTCTCCGGCAAGGACCCGTCGAAGGTGGACCGCTCGGCGGCGTACGCGATGCGCTGGGTCGCGAAGAACGTCGTCGCGGCCGGCCTGGCGAAGCGCTGCGAGGTGCAGGTCGCGTACGCCATCGGCAAGGCGGAGCCCGTCGGCCTCTTCGTGGAGACCTTCGGCACCGGCACCCTCCCGGACGAGAGGATCCAGCAGGCCGTGAGCGAGGTCTTCGACCTGCGCCCGGCGGCGATCATCCGCGATCTGGACCTCAAGCGGCCGATCTACGCGGCGACCGCGGCGTACGGCCACTTCGGCCGCGAGCTCCCCGAGTTCACCTGGGAGCGCACGGACCGCGTGGAGTCGTTGAAGAAGGCAGCGCCCGCGCCGGAGGAGCGCGGCGGCGTCGAAAGGGAGAGCGCGCGCAGTGCGCGAGGAACGAGCGACCGAGCACGGTCGACCGTCGACGCCGACTCGAGCGCTCCGGAGGCGCAAGAAGGGGAAGGGGTCTGAGGGAGATGCGTATCGCTGTCACGGGATCCATCGCGACCGACCATCTGATGACCTTCCCCGGCTGGTTCAGCGAGCAGCTGCTCGCCGACCGGCTCGACCGGGTCTCCCTGTCGTTCCTCGCCGACAACCTGGAGGTCAGGCGCGGCGGAGTGGCAGCGAACATCGCCTTCGGACTCGGAGTCCTCGGCCTGCGGCCGGCGCTCGTGGGCGCGGTCGGCGCCGACTTCGAGCCGTACCGGGTCTGGCTGAAGGACCACGGTGTGGACACCGACTCGGTGCGCGTCAGCGAGTCGCTCCACACCGCCCGCTTCGTCTGTACCACCGACCGGGCCCAGAACCAGATCGCCACCTTCTACGCGGGGGCGATGGCCGAGGCGCGGGAGATCGACCTCCGCGAGGTCGTCGCCCGCACCGGCCGTCTGGAGCTGGTCCTGGTCTCCCCGGACGACCCCGAGGCCATGCTCCGGCACAGCCGCACCTGCCGTGACCTGGGGATCCCCTTCGCCGCCGATCCCTCGCAGCAGCTGGCGCGGCTCGACGGGGCCGAGGTGCGGGAGCTGGTGGACGGGGCCCGGTTCCTGTTCACCAACGAGTACGAGACGGCCCTCCTCCTGGAGAAGTCCGGCTGGCCGGAGGCCGAGGTGCTGCGGCGCGTCGGCACCTGGGTCACCACCCACGGCGAGGCGGGCGTACGGATCCGCGGCGAGGGCCGGGACCCGCTGGCCGTGCCGGCCGTCGAGGTCCCCGCGGTCGTCGACCCGACCGGCGTCGGCGACGCCTTCCGGTCCGGGTTCCTCGCCGGATGGCTGTGGGGCGTGCCCGAGCGGTGCGCGGCGCAGCTGGGCTGCGCGGTCGCGGCGACCGTCCTCGACTACGTGGGCACGCAGGAGTACCGGCTGCACCGGGAGTCCCTTCTGGACCGGATCAGGACGACGTACGGGGTGGGCTGCACGGCCACCCTCGTCACCCATCTGAGGGGGCTGACATGAGGCGATCTCTCCGCGAGGAGTTCGCGACGCGGGTCGTCGTCGCCGACGGGGCCATGGGCACCATGCTCCAGGCCGCCGATCCGACGATGGACGACTTCCGGAACCTGGAGGGCTGCAACGAGATCCTCAACCTCACGCGCCCCGACATCGTCGCCTCCGTCCACGACGCCTACTTCTCGGTCGGCGTGGACTGCGTCGAGACCAACACCTTCGGCGCGAACCTGGCCGCGCTCGCCGAGTACGGCATCGAGGACCAGGTGTACGAGCTGTCCGAGGCCGGCGCCCGCATCGCCCGCGCCTCCGCCGACGCCCACACGGCCGCCGACGGCCGCCCCCGCTGGGTCCTCGGCTCCATGGGGCCGGGCACGAAACTGCCGACCCTGGGCCACGTCCCGTACGAGCCCCTCCGCGAGGCCTTCCAGCAGAACGCCGAGGGCCTGATCCGGGGCGGCGCCGACGCCCTGCTCATCGAGACCTCGCAGGACCTGCTCCAGACGAAGGCGGCCGTCATCGGCGCCCGCCGGGCCCTGGACTGGGTCGGCGTGGACCTGCCGGTCATCGTGCAGGTCACGGTGGAGACGACCGGCACGATGCTGCTCGGCTCGGAGATCGGGGCCGCCCTGACGGCCCTGGAGCCGCTCGGCATCGACATGATCGGCCTGAACTGCGCCACGGGCCCGGTGGAGATGGCCGAGCACCTGCGGCACCTCTCCCGGCACGCCCGTATCCCGATCTCGGTCATGCCGAACGCGGGCCTTCCCGTGCTGACGGCCGACGGCGCCCACTACCCGCTGTCGCCGGCCGAACTGGCCGACGCCCAGGAGCAGTTCGTACGGGAGTACGGCCCCGCGCTGGTTGGCGGCTGCTGCGGCACCACCCCCGAGCACCTGCGGGAGATCGTGGAGCGGGTCCGGGGCGCGGCCGTCCTCGACCGGAGTCCCGTACCCGAGCCCGGCGCGTCCTCCCTGTACAGCCATGTGCCGTTCCGGCAGGACACCTCGTACCTGGCGATCGGCGAGCGGACCAACGCCAACGGCTCGAAGAAGTTCCGCGAGGCGATGCTGGAAGGCCGCTGGGACGACTGCGTCGAGATGGCACGCGACCAGATCCGCGAGGGCGCGCACATGCTCGACCTGTGCGTCGACTACGTGGGCCGGGACGGTGCCGCGGACATGGCGGAGCTGGCGGGCCGCTTCGCGACCGCGTCGACGCTGCCGATCGTGCTCGACTCCACCGAGGTGGGGGTGCTGCGGGCCGGCCTGGAGAAGCTCGGCGGCCGAGCCGTCGTCAACTCGGTGAACTACGAGGACGGCGACGGGCCCGCATCGCGGTTCGCGCAGGTCACGGCGCTCGCGAAGGAGCACGGCGCGGCGCTGATGGCGCTGACGATCGACGAGGAGGGCCAGGCGAGGACGGCCGGGCACAAGGTCGCGATCGCCGAGCGGCTCATCGCCGACCTCACCGGGACGTGGGGGATCAGGGAGTCGGACATCCTGATCGACACCCTCACCTTCACCATCTGCACGGGCCAGGAGGAGTCGCGGGGCGACGGCATCGCGACGATCGAGGCGATCCGCGAGCTCAAGCGCCGCCACCCGGACGTCCAGACGACCCTGGGCCTGTCCAACATCTCCTTCGGCCTCAACCCGGCCGCCCGGATCGTTCTGAACTCGGTCTTCCTCGACGAGTGCGTGAAGGCCGGTCTCGACTCGGCGATCGTGCACGCGTCGAAGATCCTGCCGATCGCCCGCCTGGAGCCGGAACAGGTCGAGGTCGCCCTCGACCTCATCCACGACCGGCGCCGGGAGGGCTACGACCCCCTCCAGAGGCTCCTGGAGCTGTTCGAGGGCGCCACGGCGAAGTCCCTGAAGGCGGGGAAGGCGGAGGAGCTCCTCGCGCTGCCGCTCGACGAGCGGCTCAAGCGGCGGATCGTCGACGGCGAGAAGAACGGCCTGGAGGCCGACCTCGACACGGCGCTGGGCGGGCGGCCGGCCCTGGAGATCGTCAACGACGTGCTCCTCGACGGCATGAAGACGGTCGGCGAGCTCTTCGGCTCCGGCCAGATGCAGCTGCCGTTCGTGCTCCAGTCCGCCGAGGTCATGAAGACGGCGGTGGCCTACCTGGAACCGCACATGGAGAAGACGGACGCCGAAGGCAAGGGCACGATCGTCCTGGCCACCGTCCGCGGCGACGTCCACGACATCGGCAAGAACCTCGTCGACATCATCCTCTCCAACAACGGCTACAACGTCGTCAACATCGGCATCAAGCAGCCCGTCTCCGCGATCCTGGAGGCGGCCGAGGAGCACAACGCCGACGTCATCGGCATGTCCGGGCTCCTCGTGAAATCCACGGTGATCATGAAGGAGAACCTGGAGGAGCTGAACGGCCGGGGGCTGGCGTCCCGCTTCCCCGTGATCCTCGGCGGGGCAGCCCTGACCAGGGCATACGTCGAACAGGACCTCCACGAGCTGTACCAGGGCGAGGTCCGCTACGCCCGCGACGCCTTCGAGGGCCTGCGCCTCATGGACGCCCTCATGGGCGTGAAGCGGGGCGTCCCCGGAGCCGTACTCCCCGAACTGAAGCAGCGCAGGGTGCCCAAGCGGCCCGCGGCGCTTCCGGAGGTACGGGAGCCCGAGCCGCCCGGCCGCTCCGACGTCGCCGCCGACAACCCCGTACCCGAGCCCCCCTTCCTCGGGACGAAGGTCGTCACCGGCATCCCGCTCGCCGCGTACGCCCCCTGGCTCGACGAGACCGCCCTCTTCAAGGGCCAGTGGGGACTGAAGGACGCCGACACGATCGAGACCGAGGGCAGGCCGCGCCTCCGCGCACTGCTCGACCGGATCGAACGCGAAGGCCTCGTCGAGGCAGCCGTCGTATACGGCTGGTTCCCCTGTGTGTCCAAGGGCGACGACCTGATCGTCCTGGACGAGGACGGAGGCGAGCGGACCCGCTTCTCCTTCCCCCGCCAGCAGCGGGGCCGCCGCCTCTGCCTGGCCGACTTCCACCGCGCCGAGGACTCCGGCGAGGTCGACGCGGTCGCCCTCCAGGTCGTCACCGTCGGATCGAGGATCGGCGAGGAGACGGCCCGCCTCTTCGCCGCCGACGCCTACCGTGACTACCTCGAACTCCACGGCCTCTCCGTCCAGTTGGCGGAAGCACTCGCCGAGTACTGGCACGCCCGGGTGCGCGAGGAGTGGGGCATCGCCGCAGCCGACCCCGCCGGCATGGACGGCATGTTCCGCACCGAGTACCAGGGCTGCCGCTACTCCCTCGGCTACCCGGCCTGCCCCGACCTGGAGGACCGGGCGAAGATCGCCGCGCTGCTCCGGCCGGAGCGGATCGGGGTCGAGCTGTCGGAGGAGTACCAGCTGCACCCCGAGCAGTCGACGGACGCGATCGTCGTGCACCACCCGGAGGCGAGCTACTTCAACGCGGGAGGACGGCGCCTGTGACCCCCACGTACTCGTTCGAGTTCTTCCCGCCGAAGACCGACAAGGGCGAGCAGACCCTGTGGGACGCGATCCGGCGGGTCGAGGCCCTGAAGCCGGACTTCGTGTCCGTGACGTACGGCGCGGGCGGCTCGTCCCGCGACCGGACGATCGACGTGACGAAGCGGATCGTCACGGAGACCACGCTCCGGCCGGTCGCCCACCTGACGGCCGTCGGCCACTCGGTCGCCGAGCTGCGGGCCATCATCGGCGCGTACGCGGACGCCGGAGTCCGGGACGTGCTCGTCCTGCGCGGCGACCCGCCGGGCGACCCGCGGGGGGAGTGGACACCGCACCCGGACGGCTTCCGCTACGCGTACGAACTCGTCGAACTCGTCCGCTCGCTCGGCGGGTTCAGAATCGGCGTGGCGGCCTTCCCGGAAGGCCATCCGCGATCCCGCGACTCCACGACCGACCTCAGGCACTTCCTCGCCAAGTGCCGGGCGGGCGCCGACTACGCCATCACGCAGATGTTCTTCGACCCCGAGGACTACCTGCGGCTCCGGGACCGGGTCGCCGCCGCCGGCTGCGACACCCCGATCATCCCGGAGATCATGCCGGCCACCGACGTACGCCAGATCCGCCGCTTCGCCGAGCTGAGCGACGCGGCCTTCCCCGAGGACCTGGCGCACCGCCTGGAGGCGGCCAAGGACGACCCGGCGGCCTCGTACCGCATCGGGGTCGAGTACGCGACGGCGATGGGCCTGCGGCTGCTCGACGAGGGCGCGCCGGGCCTGCACCACATCACGCTGAACAAGTCGACGGCGGCCCTGGAAATCCACCGAACCATCCTGAGCGCAAGGAGAGTTGCAGCGCATGTCTGACTTCACCGACTTCAAGGTCGCCGACATCTCACTGGCCGCGTTCGGCCGCAAGGAGATCACCCTCGCCGAGCACGAGATGCCGGGCCTGATGGCGATCCGCCGCGAGTACGCGGAGACGCAGCCGCTGGCGGGAGCCCGGATCACCGGCTCGCTGCACATGACGGTGCAGACGGCCGTCCTCATCGAGACGCTCGTCGCGCTGGGCGCGCAGGTCCGCTGGGTGTCCTGCAACATCTACTCGACCCAGGACCACGCGGCCGCCGCGATCGCCGCCGCCGGGATCCCGGTCTTCGCCTGGAAGGGCGAGACCCTGGAGGAGTACTGGTGGTGCACGGAGCAGGCCCTGACCTGGCCCGGCGCCGACGGACCCAACATGATCCTGGACGACGGCGGCGACGCGACGCTCCTCGTCCACAAGGGTGTGGAGTACCAGAAGACGGGGGAGCTGCCGGAGGCGTCCAACGAGGAGCTGGCGGTCGTACGGACCCTCCTCGCATCCACGGACCTGGACTGGTCGACGATCGCGGCCGGCATCCGGGGCGTGACGGAGGAGACCACGACCGGCGTCCACCGCCTCTACGAGATGCACCGCGAGGGTTCCCTGCTCTTCCCGGCGATCAACGTGAACGACGCCGTGACGAAGTCGAAGTTCGACAACAAGTACGGCTGCCGGCACTCGCTGATCGACGGCATCAACCGGGCGACGGACGTCCTCATCGGCGGCAAGACGGCCGTCGTCTGCGGCTACGGGGACGTCGGCAAGGGCTCGGCGGAGTCCCTCCGCGGCCAGGGGGCGCGGGTCATCGTCACGGAGATCGACCCGATCTGCGCGCTCCAGGCGGCGATGGACGGCTACCAGGTGGCGACCCTGGAGGACGTGGTCGAGACGGCCGACATCTTCATCACGACCACGGGCAACAAGGACATCATCATGGCGTCCGACATCGCCCGCATGAAGCACCAGGCGATCGTCGGGAACATCGGCCACTTCGACAACGAGATCGACATGGCCGGGCTCGCGCAGATCCCCGGGATCGTGAAGGACGAGGTCAAGCCGCAGGTCCACACGTGGACGTTCCCCGACGGCAAGGTCGTCATCGTGCTGTCCGAGGGCCGGCTGCTGAACCTGGGCAACGCGACCGGGCACCCGTCGTTCGTGATGTCGAACTCGTTCGCGGACCAGACGCTCGCGCAGATCGAACTCTTCACGAAGACGGACGTGTACCCCGTCGGCGTCCACACCCTCCCGAAGCACCTGGACGAGAAGGTGGCCCGGCTGCACCTCGACGCCCTGGGCGTCCGCCTGACGACCCTTCGCCCCGAGCAGGCGTCGTACATCGGGGTCCCGGTCGAGGGCCCGTACAAGCCGGACCACTACCGCTACTGATGCGTACCGAACGTGACCCGTGGCTCCCGGACCGGCTCCTCCGTACGGAACGGGACCTGCTGATGCCGCTCCTCCGGCGCACACCGGAAGAGGCGTACGAGCTCCGCACCGCGTGCCCCGGCTGGACCGCCCGGCAGGTCCTCGCCCACTGCGGGGCGGCGCTCGTACGGATCGTCGAGGACCGCCTGGAGGAAGGCGTGTTCCTGCCGGAGGCCAACGCGTGTGACGTGGCGGACCGGGAGGACTGGCCGCTCGACCGGATCCTCGACGAACTGGAACGAGGCCTGACGGAGGCCGGCCCGGTCATCGCGTCCCGCGAGGACGGCCGCCTCGACGCGGTGGCGCTCGGGGAGTGGGTGCACGCCGGAGACGTACGGGAGGCCTTCGGCGAGCCCGGCGCGTATTGCGGCGCGGCGCTGGACCTGGCGCTCCCGTTGCTCTCGGTGACGAGCCGACGCCGCGAGACGCCGCGGCTTGTCGGGGTCCTGGCGGGGCGGGAGGACGAGCCGGTGGCCCTCGGCAACGAGATCGAGGGGCGGCCGGCGGCGCGCTTCCACGGCGACGCCGCGACGTTGATCCGGATCTACTCGGGTCGCCCCCTTGTCCGCACCCGCTACGAACTGACAGGCGCCACAGAACACGAACTCCTCATCTACCGCTGATCCGCCCGCCGCGTGCGGGCTCGCACCCCGCGCCCCGTGTGAGCCCGCGCCGCGCCCGTGCGGGCATCGCGGTCGCGCTGGTCACCCGGATCAACCGCGCGTTCGGGGCCTCGCTGCCGCTGCAGATCCTCTTCGAGCGCCCGACGATCGAGAAGCTCGCCCACCAGCTGGACGGTGCTGCCGCCACGCCCGCGTCCCGTCTCGTACGGCTCCACGCGGCCGGCACGCAGTCGCCGGTCTACTGCTGGCCGGGGCTCGGCGGCTACACCATGAACCTGCGGCACCTGGCCGAGGAGATCGGCATCGACCGGCCCTTCTACGGGGTGCAGGCGCACGGCGTCAACCGGGGCGAGGAGCCGTACGCCACGATCCGCGAGATGGCCGCCGCCGACGTGGCCATGATCCGCCGCCGCCGGCCCACCGGCCCGTACACCCTGTGGGGTTACTCCTTCGGGGCCCGCGTCGCCTTCGAATCGGCGCACCTCCTCGAAGCGGCGGGGGAGCAGGTGGAGAACCTGTTCCTGATCGCCCCCGGCTCCCCGAAGGTCCGCTCGTCGGAGACGGGCGGCGCGTCGTACGACAACCCGGCGTTCGTGACGATCCTGTACTCGGTCTTCGCGGGCGCGATCGACGCGAGCGTGACGGCCGACGACCGGGAGGGCTTCGTGGCGTACGTCGCGGAGAACTTCCCGGCCCTGGACCCGGACCTGATCGGGCGGATCGTCGCGATCGTCGAGGAGACCTTCGAGTTCACGTACACCTTCCGGGAGTTGTCGGAGCGGCAGGTGGCCTGCCCGGTGACGCTCTTCAAGGCGGAGGGGGACGACTACTCGTTCCTGGAGAGCGCCACGGGCTGGTCGACGCGTCCGCCGACGGTCGTGGAACTCGACGCGGACCACTACAGCCTGCTGCGTCAGCCCGATCTGACGGAGCTGGTCAAGAAGATCCGCTACCGCCTGGGGCTGTAGGGGACTCCTCCGGGGCGGCCGGGGGCTTGGTGTGGAGGACGGCCCGGGCCTGTTCGGCGGCCCGGGCCGTGGTCTCCGAGACGAAGTCGAGGAAGCGGGCGACGTTCTCCAGGCGGTTGCCCGCCGGAGTGTCGGAGCCGAAGATCGTGACGCCCTGCCGTGCGGTCTCGACGATCTGCGCGATGGCCCGGGCGGAGGCCATCATCGACTGGTACCAGACGTCGTCGTCGACGGTGTAGCGCTCGCGGCGGCGGTCGTCGCGTTCCCGGCGGATGAGGTCCTGGCTGTCGAGGAACGTGACCGCCTTGGAGATGGACGCCGGGCTGACCTGGAGGCGTTCGGCGAGCTCGGACGCGGTGAGACTCCCCTCGTCGGCGAGGGTGAGGCTGGCCATGACGCGGGCCATCATCTTGGGCATGCCCGAGGCCATCATGACGGTCGTGAACGTCTCCTCGTACGCGCGCACGGCCTCCGCGTCGCGCCCGTGCGCCTGCGGGGCGGCGGAGGTTCCCCGGGGAGCGGTGGGCTTGCGGCGGTGGGCGCGGCGCTCGGTGGCGCGGTGGGCGAGGTCGGCGCGGTAGCCGGTGGGGCCGCCGTTGCGCATGACCTCCCGTGTGATGGTCGAGGTCGGGCGTTCGAGGCGCCGGGCGATCTCCGCGTACGCGAGGCCGTCGGCCAACCCCAGAGCGATCTGCTGGCGTTCGGGCTGGGTGAGTCTGCCTCCCGGCATCGCGGTCTCCTTCGTGGGCACCTGGGCACGTCGTGGCGCCAGCATAGCGTTCACTGGCAATCCATTGCAACGCAACGAGGGTGGCTTGTTGCATTAAATTCAGAACCATTGCAATGAAATCCTGCAACTGACCTGCAGTGATGGAGTTTTCGCGCAACGAACTGCTTGCCGAGATGTCGAACGCAACGTAGCTTTTCCTTCATCGGAAAGAGCGAGGCGAACAAGCGCCCGCTCCACTCGAAGGAGAAGCACCATGCAGAAGTTCGACACCGCCGCCGCCATCGTCGCCGTCCTCGCCGTCCCCGCCGGCCGCATCAACCTCATCGCCGCCGACCGGACCGACACCACCGTCGAGATCCTGCCCGCCGACGCCTCCAAGGGCCGCGACGTGAAGACGGCTGAGCGGACCGAAGTCACCTACACCGACGGCGTCCTGCGCATTGAGGTCCCGAAGTCGAAGAACAACGTCCTCGGCGGCACCGGCTCCATCGAGGTGACGGTCCAGCTGCCCGCCGGCTCCCGCGTCGAGGCCCAGGCCGCGGCCGCCGAACTCCGCGCGGTCGGCCGGCTCGGCGACATCGCCTTCGAGGGCGCGTACCACCAGATCAAGATCGACGAGGCCGCCAACCTCCGCCTCACCGCGACCGACGGCGACATCGAGGTCGGCCGGATCACCGGCTCCGCCGACATCACCACCGCCCGCGGCGACATCCACGTCGCCGAGGCCGTGAGCGGCACGATCGCGCTGACCACCCAGAAGGGCGACATCTCCGTCACCGCCGCGGCCGGAGTCTCCGCCTCCCTGGACGCCGGCACCGCCTACGGCCGCGTCAGCAACTCCCTGAAGAACGACGGCACGGCCGGCCTGAACATCCAGGCCACCACCGCGTACGGCGACATCGCCGCCCGCAGCCTCTGACCCCCCACCCCCACGGACCCGCAGCCCTCCAGGAGTACGCATCATGACCACCCAGGCCATCGCAGCGAACGGGCTGCGCAAGTCCTACGGCGACAAGACCGTCCTCGACGGCATCGACCTGACCGTCCCCGAGGGCTCGATCTTCGCCCTCCTCGGCCCGAACGGCGCGGGCAAGACGACCGCCGTGAAGATCCTGTCCACGCTGATCACGGCCGACGGCGGACAGGCCGTCGTGGCGGGCCACGACCTCACGGCGAAGGCGCAGTCCGTCCGGGCCGCGATCGGTGTCACGGGCCAGTTCTCCGCGGTCGACGGCCTGATCACGGGCGAGGAGAACATGCTCCTGATGGCGGACCTCCACCACCTGTCCAAGCAGGAGGGCCGGCGGGTGGCGGCCGAACTCCTCGACCGCTTCGACCTCACGGAGGCGGCGAAGAAGCCCGCCTCCACCTACTCCGGCGGCATGAAGCGCCGCCTCGACATCGCCATGACGCTGGTCGGCAGCCCGCGGATCATCTTCCTCGACGAGCCGACCACCGGCCTGGACCCCCGCTCCCGCCACAACATGTGGCAGATCATCCGCGAACTCGTCGCGGACGGGGTGACGGTCTTCCTCACCACCCAATACCTGGAGGAGGCCGACCAGCTCGCCGACCGCATCGCGGTCCTCAACAACGGCAAGATCGCCGCCGAAGGCACCGCGGAGCAGCTCAAGCGCCTGATCCCCGGCGGCCACGTGAGGCTGAGGTTCACGGACCCGACCACGTACCGCTCGGCCGCAACCGCCCTCTCGGACGCGTCGCGGGACGACGAGGCCCTCGCCCTCCAGCTCCCCAGCGACGGCAGCCAGCGCGAACTGCGCACCATCCTCGACCGGTTGGACACGGCCGGCATCGAGGCGGACGAACTCACGGTCCACACCCCGGACCTGGACGACGTCTTCTTCGCCCTCACCGCCACCACCACCGTCCCCGCTCAGCAGAAGGAGTCGGCCCGATGAGCACCCTGTCCCTCGCCGCCCGCGACACGTCCACGATGCTGCGCCGCAACCTCCTGCACGCCCGGCGCTACCCCTCCCTGACCCTGAACCTCCTGCTCACCCCGATCATGCTCCTGCTCCTGTTCGTCTACATCTTCGGCGACACGATGAGCGCGGGCATGGGCGGCGGCGACCGCTCCGACTACATCGCCTACCTCGTCCCCGGCCTGCTCCTGATGACGATCGGCTCGACCACGATCGGCACGGCGGTCTCGGTCTCCACGGACATGACCGAGGGCATCATCGCCCGCTTCCGCACGATGGCGATCCACCGCGGCGCGGTCATCACGGGCCACGTCATCGGCAGCGTCATCCAGTCCGTCCTCAGCGTGGTCCTGGTCGGCGCGGTCGGCGTGGCGATCGGCTTCCGCTCCACCGACGCCACGGCCCTCGAATGGCTCGCGGCCTTCGGCCTCCTGGTCCTCTTCGCCCTCGCCCTGACCTGGATCGCGGTCGGCATGGGCATGGTCAGCCCCAACGCGGAGGCCGCCAGCAACAACGCGATGCCGCTGATCTTCCTGCCGCTGATCTCCAGCACCTTCGTCCCGGTCGACCAGATGCCCGGCTGGTTCCAGCCCATCGCCGAGTACCAGCCCTTCACCCCGGCCATCGAAACCCTCCGCGGCCTGCTCCTGGGCACCGAGATCGGCCACAACGGCTGGCTCGCCCTCGCCTGGTGCCTCGCCCTCGCCACCCTCGGCTACTTCTGGTCCAAGGCGGTGTACAACCGAGACCCCAAGTGACCGAGCTGATGAACAGCCCCCTGCAAGGCCCGTCGCGACCGCGACGGGCCTTCGTGGTGCGGCACGCAGACGGGGCACATGGTCTCGTCGGCGACCGGCCGGAACAGGGTCGTCTGGGTGTGGTCACCGGCGCACTCCCGGGTGCCTCGGAGCCGTACGGAGACCGACTCTCCGGGCACGCGCGGGGACGGCACGGTCAGGGACGGCAGCTCCCGGCGCGGTACGTCGCGGAGGAGGTACCGGACGAGGCCGCCCGGCCGGTGTACGGACGTCCCGTCGCCGGGGAGGCCTCGCAGGATGTGCTCGTGGACGTCGAGCGAGCTGTGGCCGGCGTCGAGCCAGCGGGCGGCGAGGCGGGCGAGCTCGTCGCGCATGCCGGGCGGGATGTGGCGGAGGGCGGGGGAGAGGGCGGGCAGGGCGCCGACGAGCGCGCGGGCGTCGGCGAGCCGGGGGGAGTCCGAGGCCTCGGCGGGAGGGTGGGAGGTGTTCCCCTGAGGGTCTTTCTTTGGATGACCGTCGGTCGACGGGGCTGTCGGCCCACCGACGGTCGGTTTCCGAGGACTCGGTACGACCTGCGAAGACGCCACCGACGCCCGCGCGAGGATCTTGATGGCCTGGTCTTCCGTCAACGGCGAGCTGGACACGAGCCGTTGGGTGGACCAGCGGCCCCCGGCCCCCTGGACCCGCCGCTCGTGCACGAACCCCTCCTCCCGGAGCTGCCGCTTGGCGTGCCCGAAGGCGGTTGCCCCGATCCGGGCACGTTCGGCAGTGCGGGAGAGGCACTCGCGGGCGCCCTGGGGGAGGGAGAGCTGCCAGGTCAGGATCCGAACGGCGTCGGAGGAGAGCCGGGGATGCCGGATGATGTCGTGCGAGAACTGGGTGAAGCCGCGCGAGGGCGCGTTAAGGTGACGGTAGATCACGGTGGGAGTTGTTGCCTTCCACGGGTGGTTGAGGCCCTCGCCGATGGGTGCGAACCATCGACGGGGGCCGTTTTGCGCGAACGTACCGCGCGAAAGGTGTCCAGACCGACACACCGCGCGAAGAACCCCCGTACGAGTGAAGCCCCGTACGCGGCCTCCGTCCCGTCGTGCCGGAAGGCCGTGATCCTCCCGGCCAACTCGACGACAGGGGGCGGCTGTTAGCTCTAGAGTCGACGGGCGGCGGTAGAGCGAACGCGCGAGGAGGAAGCGATGTTGCCGGAGCTTTCCGAGGCTTTGACCGCAAGTGCCGGAGCGGTCGCTCAGGGGGTGGTCCAAGCGATCGGTACCGATGCCTGGGCGAGCGTCAGGGCGCGCGTGGCCCGCTGGCTCGGGCGCGGTGACCAGCAGAGCGAGGCGCTGGAGCTCACGATCCTCGACCAGCAGGCGGCCCGTGGCACAGGCGGCCCGGATCTGGCGGACTACTGGACCCGCCGGTTCATCGAGCACCTGGCCTCGTTGAGCGAGGCCGATCGATGGCAGGCGGAGGCCGCGCTCCGCGCCGTACTGGGTCCGCCGGAGGCGGGTGGCCCGCACGTGCATGCCAACCACTTCCACGGTCCGACCGCCTACCAGGCAGGTGCCGGCAGCTCGCAGGTGTTCCACCTCAGGGACCCCCGCGCGTGAGTACGGAGGACGCCGAGGCGCCGGCGCCGAGAGGCGACGGGTACGGGACCACGCATCGGAACCGGTTCCGTCGGTGGGCGGCGTACCAGGCCGGTGAGGGCAGTACCCAGCACATCCACCTCTACGAAGGAAGAGGGCTCGCCCTGTCCGCGCTGGTGCTGGCAGTGTTCGCCGTGGCGGTCACGGGGGCCGTGATCGCCTGGGGCCCGGGAGCCGGAAAGGATCAAGGGAGTCGGCAGAGCGGGCAGGGGTCCGGAGTCGCGCTCAGCCCGTCGAAGGCGGGCTCCGCGCCGAGCTCGGCGAAAAGCCCGTCGGAAGGTCCGGCACTCGTCAGCGGTTCATCCGGCTGGAACCTTTCCGAATGCCCTCACTTCTATCTGAACCGCCCGGAGAGCCGGCTCAAGGAGCTGCGCCCCTCGAACGACGACTCCCTGACGTGGTTCTCGGAGCACAGCGACGGACGCGTGGCGGCCGGGACGATCGTCAGTGCGGCGACTGCCGAGATGGACCTCGCCGGTGAGGCGCCGGGAACGAAGGTCACGATCAAGTCCTTGCGGGTGAAGATCAAGGAGCGGCGCCAAGCCCCTTCGAACGGATCGATCGTCGCCGTCGGCCAGTGCGGCGGGGTGATGGAGCCGCGGTATTTCTCGGTCGACCTCGACACGAGCCCTCCCGTCGTTCGAGCCGTGCCCGCACGGGGGCCGAACGGCGAGGTGACCAGGCCGGCGGTCGGCTTCCCCTTCTTCGTGAGCAAGACGGACCCCGAGCAGTTCCTCGTCACCTTCGAGACGAAGACCTGTTACTGCACGGTGTCACTCCTGGTGGACTGGGCGTACGGGGCGCGGACCGGCACTTTGGAGCTCGACAACAAGGGAAGGGACTTCACCGTCGTTCCCCAGACGAAGATGCCGCCGTACTACTACTTCTACGAACCGCACAACGCGGAGACGTTCACCAGAACCAGCAGGGACTGACGTCGGCACGACGTGACTCGTTCGGGTGCCGTCGCCGTGCGCGGGGCGGGCGTGGTTGGTCTGCTGGTCGGGAATCCTTCCCGGATGTGACAGGAGCAGGACCATGCGCAAGGGCGTCGTCGTCACCGTCGAGATTCCCGGCGGGACGCAGGAGGAGTACGAGGAGACCACGCGGCGGATCCAGGCCGCCGAGTGGTTTCCGCCGGCCGGGTTCATCGCGCACGCGTCCGGGCCCGACGGGAGTGGTGGGTGGCGGATCACCGACTTCTTCGAGTCGGAGGACGACTTCCTGGCCTTCGTCGAGAAGGCGCGGCCGATCTTCGAGCAGACCGGCACCCGGGAGTTCATCCCGAGGGTGCAGCAGGTCGTGAACGTCATCACGCGCTGAAAATGCTTTGCGGGGCGGCGCGTACGGCGTCACGCTCTCCGGCATGACCAGTCACCCCGCCGTCCGCCCCGTCGCGGACCTGTTCTCCGCCGACGGGCGTCTCAAGGCGATCCCGCGCAAGCCCGCCCGCCGTGAGGCGCTGCTCGCGCACCTCGCCGAGACGCTGTTCGAAGCCGGCCGGACCTACCGTGAGGCCGAGGTCAACGAGGCCCTGCTCGCCGTGCACGAGGACTTCTCGGCGCTGCGCCGCTACCTGGTGATCGGCGGGTTCCTCGCCCGTACGAAGGACGGCGCGGACTACCGCCGACAGCAGCAGCCCGGCTCCCCCGGAGGCGCGATCCCCGCCGTCGCGTGACGGCCGCGGTGGTGGCCGGCCTGCTGGCCGGCTACGGCATCGCGATCCCGGTCGGCGCGGTCGGCGCCTACCTGGTGGCCGTCACGGCCCGGGCCGGATGGCGTACGGGCGCCGGTGCGGCCCTCGGCGTCGCCACGGCCGACGGGGTCTACGCCCTGCTCGCGGTCGCGGGCGGCTCCGCACTCGTGCCGGTCCTCGCCCCGGTGATGACCCCGCTGCGGTGGGCGTCCGCCGTGCTGCTCGCGGTGCTGGCGGTACGGGCCGGATGGGCGGCGATCGCCGCGTACCGTACGGGCGGCCTGGCCTCCAGGGACGACGGGGGCGCCCTCACTCCCGGCCGCGCCTACCTCGCCTTCCTGGGGATCACGGTCCTGAACCCCATGACGGTGATCTACTTCGCCGCGCTCATCCTCGCCACGGGCCCCTCCGCGCCCGCGACCCCCGCCGACCGCGCGGCCTTCGTCCTCGCCGCGCTCGTCGCCTCCGCGAGCTGGCAGCTGTTCCTCGCCCTGGGCGGCACGCTCCTCGGCCGGACGCTGACGGGCGCCCGGGGCCGCCTCGGCACGGCACTCGCGTCGAGCACGCTGATCGTGGTCCTCGCGGTGCGGCTCGTCGTGCAGGGATGAGGCGGGGGCCGGGGTGCGGTGTTCCGGAGCCCGCAACGAGGAGTGCGAGATCTCGTACGCCGTCGACGGCCGCACCTACCGCCACGAAGACCTCCGTCGACCGCCGCCCCCGCCCCGCCGACCCTGCCGTCAGGCGTCGGGCAGTAGCCGGATCATCCGGATGCCCGGACGCACCTTGGCGATGGCTGTGAAGTCGTCGTCCACGTGGAGCAGGGTCAGGCGGTGCTGTTCGGCCGTGAGCGCGATCAGGATGTCCATCGGTGACGGCCCGCGATGATGCCCGATGCCGAGCAGATCCCGCTGTACGGCGATGACTTTGGGCCAGGGGTCTTCCGGTGCCGGGACCCAGGTGAAGGTCTGGTTCAGCATGGTGGTGAACGGCTCGTTGTCACGGTCCGAGCGCAGGGCCCGCATCAGGTCCGCTTCGACCGGCGGGCAGACGGAGACCTGACCGTGTGCCACCCGGGTCGGCCAGGGGTCGCCGACCTGTCGGCGCAGGAGCCGCCACACGGCCGACGTGTCGGCGAGGTAGTTCACCGGCCCGACCGCTCCTGCTCCTCCAGGAAGTCGAAGTCGAGGAAGTCCTCGGCGTTCTCCTGGAGCCATCGGAGCGCCCGGGCGCGGTCGTCGGCGCTGATCGACGCCGCTATGGTCAACGCGCGGTTGATGGTGTCCCGCTTGGTCTTGGTGCCGAGCTGCTGCTGCGCGAAGGCGAGCATGTCGTCGTCGATGTCGACCAGGGTCTTGGACACGAGAGCCTCCAGCAGCATGGTGTATATGTCGACGTGGAGAGTATATATAGCGTCGCCCTCCCGCGTCCCGGGACGTCTCAGTCCACGGGATCGGGTTGCCCTTCCCCGGACGCAGGCGTCAGGCTCCTGCGCTGGTCGTCTGTATGTCGGGGGGAAATGTGACAGGGCGGGTACTCGGGGCCGGGCTGCGGCAGCGGCATGTGGCCATGATCGCGTTGGGTGGGGCCATCGGGGCCGGGCTGTTCGTCGGGTCCGGGGTCGGGATCGCGGCCGCCGGGCCCGGGATCCTCGTCTCGTACGTCCTCGCCGGGGTGCTGACCGTGCTCGTCATGCGGATGCTCGGGGAGATGTCCGCCGCCCGGCCCGTGACCGGGTCCTTCGCCGAGCACGCGCGGCGCGCGTTCGGGCCGTGGGCCGGGCTGCTCGCCGGGTGGATGTACTGGGCGCTGCTCGTCGTGAGCGTCGCCGCCGAGGCCGTCGCCGCGGCCCACATCGTCGGGGGCTGGGTGCCCGCCGTGCCCGGCTGGGCGTGGGTCGCCGTCTTCATGGGCGTCTTCACCGCGAGCAACCTCGCCGGCGTACGGAACTTCGGCGAGCTGGAGTTCTGGTTCGCCGGCCTGAAGATCGCCGCCATCGTCGGATTCCTGCTGCTGGGGATCGGCGTGCTCGGCGGTCTCGTGCCCGGGGCGCCCTCGCCCGGGGCCGGGCATCTCCTCCACGACGGCGGCTTCCTCCCGCACGGCTGGTACGGCGTCGCCGTCGGCATCGTCGCCGCCGTCTTCGCCTTCGGCGGCCTGGAGACCGTCACGATCGCCGCCGCCGAGTGCGAGGACCCGGTCCGCGCCGTCCGGGCGGGCGTCCGCGCCGTCATGTGGCGGGTCGCCGTCTGCTACCTCGGCTCGATGGCCGTCATCGTGACCCTCGTCCCGTGGGACGCCCCGGACGTCGCCGACGGCCCGTACGCCGCCGTCATGGACCGGATCGGCATCCCCGGCGCCGGCGACCTGATGAAGGCCGTCGTCCTCGTGGCCCTCCTGTCCGCCATGAACGCCAACATCTACGGCTCCTCCCGCATGCTGTACGTCCTCGTCGGCCGCGGCGACGCGCCCCGCGTCCTCGGCCGGGTAGGGCAGCGGGCGGGTGTCCCGTACGCCGCCGTCCTCGCCTCCGCCGCGTTCGGGTTCGTCTCCGTCGTGCTCAGTCTCCTCTGGCCCCGTACGGTCTTCCCGTTCCTGCTCAACTCCATCGGCGCCGCGATCCTGCTCGTCTGGGCCCTCATCGCCGCCTCCCACCTGCGGCTGCACGGCCCCTCCGTACGCGCGGCCGTCGCGCTCGCCGGGATCGGCGGGGTGCTTCTCTTCATGCTGGGCGACGCCGCCAGCCGTACCCAGCTGCTCACCACCGGGGGCTGGGCCCTCGCCCTGCTGGTCCTCGCGTGGGTGCGGCGCGTCAGGAGCGCGCGTACCGCGCCAGGAACAGGTCCACTCCCGAGCTGATCACCCGCGTCAGTTCCGCGTCGTCGATCTCGGCGTCCGGGGAGAAGGTACGGACGAGCTGCGGCACGCCCATCGTCGCCGCCACCAGCTGCTGCACGGCGAGGGCCGGATCGGGCGCGTCGAGGGTGCCGCGGGCGTTCAGCTCGGTGAACGCCTCGATCAGCGGGCCGTTGTTCATGTCGTAGCTGACCCGGTACCAGAGCTGGCCGAGCTGCGGGAAGCGGTCGATCTCGCCGATGACCAGCCGGCGCAGCGACATGATGTCCGGGCGCAGCAGGATCCGGGCCCAGTCGGTGGTGAGCCGGACGAGCGCGGCCCGCAGGTCGGGGGCGTCGGCGATCGTCGAGTTGGCGGGCTCCAGGTCGGCGTACGTCTTCGGCAGCACGCCGCCGATCACGGCGAGGAACAGGCGCTCCTTGCTGCCGAAGTGCTTGTAGATCGTCGCCTTCGAGACGCCGGAACCGCGGGTGATCGCGTCCATCGAGGCCGCCGAGTAGCCCTCCGCGAGGAACTCCGCGAGCGCCGCGTCGATGATCGCCTGGCGCTTGCGCGAGGCGGCGTCGGCGGGGTCCGGGATGATCGGGATGCCGTACTCGTCGGTCGCGTCGGAGGCGTCCATGGCGGTGGTCCTTCGGTCGGTACGTTCGGTGGCGGCGGGCCTCACTATATGAACTGAACGGTTTGGTCTGCAAAGGCCGCCAGGGCGGGGCCCGCCGCGACGCCGATCAGGAAGGCCAGGTTGAACAGGCCGATCGCCAGCCCGTGCCGGGCCACCGGCAGGCCCCCGGTCGCCGCGCCCGTGAGCAGCCCCTGCCCCCCGGCCGTGACCAGCGCGCTGGTCCCCGAGCCGAGCAGGACGGCCACCGGCCAGGGCGCGGCCACGGCGAGGACCAGGGCCAGGACCGAGCCGACCGCGAGGACGGACTTGAGCCGGGCCGGGCCCAGCGCCGGGGCCGCGCGGACCAGCTGCCAGGACAGCAGCGCCCCCGCGAGCGCGGCGACGGACGCGAACGCCCCCGTCTCCACCGCGCCCCAGCCGGTGAGTACGGCGACGCGGCGCGGAGCGGCGTACAGCAGGGCGAAGTTGACGGTGGAGAGCCCCAGCATCAGCGCGGAGGCGGCGAGGAAGCGGCGGTCTCGGAGGATGTCGAGGGGGAGGGAGGGGGTCGGGGTCGGGGTCGGGGTCGGGGTCGGGGTCGTACCCGGGGATCCGATGGATTCGGATGTACGAGGAGACTCCTCGGCCTCCGGTCGTCCCCCGTCCGCAAGCCGCAGGACCGGGCGCAGCGCGAGCAGGCTCAGGAGCGGGAGGATCAGGGCTCCGCGCCAGCCGACCGCGCCGGCCACCGCCGCGCCCGCGAACAGGCCCACGGTGCCGCCGGCCGCGCTGCCGATCGCGACCAGGCCCGGGAGGCGGCCCGAGCGGTCCCGGCCGGCGAGCTGGAAGGCGGCGACGTTCAGGCCCGCCGCGCCCGCCGCCTCCAGGGTGCGCCCCGCGATCGTCAGGGGCAGGTTCGGTGCGAGGAGGACGAGGAGCGCGCCGAGGGCGACGAGGACGGCGGCGGCCTCGACGACCCCGCGGGGGCCGCGCCGCCGGCCCGCGGTGGCCGAGAGGAGCGGGGTGCCGACGGCCATGCCGATCCCGAACGCCGTCATCAGCCAGGCGGCCGCGGCGGGGGTGACGGCGAGGGCGCGGGCGGCGTCGGGGAGGGCGAGGCTCGGGCCCGAGACGCCCATCGCGGCGGGTGCGGCCAGGGCCGCGAGCAGGAGGCCGGTGCGGGCGGGGGCCCGCCGGTCCGCGAGAGGTGGCGAGAGCGTGGTCACGCCGGCATCCGTCCCATGAGGCCCTGCCGGAAGTCCCGCTCCGCCTGGCGGAGTTCGGCGGCCGTGTTCATCACGAACGGGCCGCTGCGGGCGACGGGTTCGCCGATCGGCTCGCCCGTCAGGACGAGGACCTCGGCGGCGGCGTCCGGGGCTTCGACGGTGAACCGTTCGCCGTCGTGGGCGAGGACCGCGAGGTGGCCGTCCGGGAGGTGCTCGCCCGCGACCCGGGCCTCGCCCCGCATCACGTACACCATCGCGTTGTGCCCCGCCGGGGCGCTGAACTCGGCGCTGCTGCCCGGCGCGAGCCGCCCATGGGCGACGAGGACGGGCGTACGGGTCTCGAAGGGGCCGGTCACGCCGTGGCTGGTGCCGGCGAGCACGGTCAGTTCGGCGCCGTCCGGGGTGACGGCCACGGGCAGGTCGGCCGCCTCCTCGTTCTGGCTGCGCGGCGGGACGCCCTTGAGGCGGGCGGGGAGGTTCAGCCAGATCTGGAGCATGTGCTGCCGGCCGCCCGAGGCGAGGAACTCCGGTGTGGGCAGGGCCTCGTGGACGATGCCGGAGCCGGCGGTGAGCCACTGGACGCCGCCCGCGCGGACGACGGCGCGGTGGCCGCGGGAGTCGGCGTTCGCGATGTCGCCGTCGAGGACGTACTGGATGGTCTCGAAGCCGCGGTGCGGGTGCGGGGGAGCGCCCTTCGCCTCGCCGGGTCCGAGTTCGGTCGGGCCGACCTGATCGATCATCAGGAAGGGGTCGACGAAGGGGAGTTCCGCGGTGGGGAAGGGGCGGCGTACGGGGAATCCGGCGCCCTCGTGGGTGTGGAAGGGGCGGGCGGTGCGGGCGACGGTCCGCCCTGCGGTGAGTGCGTGAGTGGCCATGACCCGAATGAACTACACCATTCAGTTCACTGTCAAGACTGAACTGTTTGGTTGACAGACTGAACCGACCGGTTTAGCTTCGTCGTTGTCGAGTCCGGCGCCCGCCGGCTCACCCGACCAACGGGGGGTTCCCATGACCGCGTCCACGATCCTCGCCATCTCCGGCTCGCTCCGCGCCACCTCGCACAACACGCAACTGCTGCGCGCCGCCCGGAAGTTCAACCCGGGCGGCCAGGAGATCGAGATCTACGAGGAGCTGCGCGAGATCCCGCCCTACGACCTGGACCTCGACACCCCCGAGCTGCGGCCGGCCGTCGTCCAGGAGCTGCGGCGGCGGGTCGCGGCGGCGGACGGGCTGCTCATCGCCACGCCGGAGTTCAACTACTCCATCCCCGGCGTCCTCAAGAACGCGCTCGACTGGCTGTCCACCGACTGGACCAGGACCGAGGGCCTCCCGCTGCACCGCAAGCCCGTCGCGATCCTCGGCGCCGCGCCGACCAACTTCGGCACGGTGCGGGCGCAGCTCGCCCTCCGCCAGGTCTTCGTCTGGACCGACAGCGACGTCGTCGTGAAGCCCGAGGTGCACGTGTTCCGCTCGCACGAGCGCTTCGACGCGGACGGCAACCTCACGGACGAGGTCACGATCGAGCTCCTCCGGGGGCTCCTGGCCTCCCTCCAGACCAAGATCGACGCGTCGAAGGCGCAGGCCGGCGCGTGAGTGCCGTCACCGCCACCTACCTCGGCACGGCGACCGTCCTCCTCCGTATCGGCGACCTCACCGTCCTCACCGACCCCGCCCTCGACCCGGCCCCCGCCGACTACCCGGGCGCCCGCCCGCTCCACCGCACCGCCGGGCCCGCGCTGGGCGCCACCGAACTCCCGCCCGTCGACCTGGTGTTGCTCTCGCACGACCAGCACGCCGACAACCTGGACGTCACCGGCCGCGAGGTGCTGGCCCGGGCCGGGGCCGTCCTCACCACCCCCGAGGGCGCCGAACGCCTCGGCGGCCGGGCGGAGGGCCTCGCCCCCTGGCAGAGCCGGACGATCACCGCCGGGGCCACGACGGTCACGGTCACGGCGACCCCCGCCCGGCACGGCCCGGAGGGTACGGAACACGTCACGGGCCCCGTCACCGGCTTCGTCGTCACGTACGAGGGCGGCACGCTGTACGTCTCCGGCGACACCGTCCGCCACGACGCCCTGGCGGAGATCGGTGAGCGCTTCCGTATCGACACGGCCTTCCTCCACGTCGGCGACGCGCACTTCCCGTCCACCGGGGACCGCGCCTTCTCCATGAGCGCGAGCGAAGGCGCCGCCCTCGCCCGCACCCTGGGGGCCCGCACGGTGGTCCCCCTCCACTTCGACTCCTGGGACCACCTCGCGGAGGACCCGTCCCGCATCACGGAGGCCTTCGAGGCCCCGGACCTGAAGGGGCGGCTGCGATGGCTACGCCCGGGGGTGCCCGAAACGCTCTGATCGGGATGGCCGTCCGCCCCGGCCTCCTCCGTCTCCTGCGGGGGAGGCCGGACGTGTGTCAGCGGGTCCTTCGGGTGCTCGTCGTCAGGGCCACCGTTCCCGCCGCCGCCAGGACCGCTCCCGCCGCCAGGACTCCGCGGTGGGAGCGCCAGGAGAGGACCGACCAGCGGGACTGGGCCGACAGGAGGGAGCCGAGGCTGGCCCAGGAGCCGACCGAGGCGATCGAGGCGGCGGAGCCGATCGAGCCGACGGAGAGGAAGGAGCCGACCGAGCCGATCGAGAGCGTCGATCCGACCGAGCCGACGGACAGGAACGAGTCCCGCGACCAGAGCGACAGGTACGAGCGCGAGTGTCGGGTCATGGGGCGATCCTAGGCCGGTCAGCCCGCGCAGGCGGGGAGGAACTCCAGGCCCTCCGGTGTGCCGAAGCGGATCACCGCCAGGTAGGCCTCGGGGTAGTCGCAGCCGAGGTCCGTCCACTGGAGCGCGAAGACGGTCCAGACGACGAACGCGGCCAGGAGGAACCAGCGCCAGCCTTTTGACATGTACGCCAGCTACCCGGCCGGATCGCGGAGGAACCGCTTCCGAGGTTGAGGCGGGCCGGGCTCGGCTCCTTGGGTCAATTCGGGGGCCTCCGCGGCGAGGAGCCCGGCACCACGGGCGAGTGGGGCGTCCGGCAGGACCTCGGCGCCTGCTGAGCCCTTGCTGGTCGCCCGTACGGGAAGGGGCCCGGAGTCTCCGTGACTCCGGGCCCCTTCCCTTGAGGGGTCACGGGCAGCTGACGCGGATGTCGCCCGAGTCCGTGGTGCAGGTGTCGGTGTTGTAGCCGCCGTTCGCGGTGTCGTTGCCGGCGACGCCGTCGACGGTGTTGAGGCTGTCGCTGCCGTAGTTGCCGAGGAGCGTGTCGCTGCCCGGGCCGCCGATGAGCGTGTCGTTGCCGTAGCTGCCGTCGGCCCGGTCGTTGCCCGGCCCGGCGTGGACGGTGTCGTTCCCGAAGCTCGCGTTGATCGTGTCGTTGCCGCTGAGGGCGCAGATCACGTCGTTGTTGTAGCCGCCGTTGAGGGTGTCGCTGCCGCTGGTCCCGATGATCGTGCACCCGCGGTTGTTGTTCACGGTGGTGGTGCGGGTGGCGGTGTTGTTGCCGGTCGCGGTGTCGGCGGGTGTCGTGGTGACCGTCGCGGTGTCGGTGAGCGTGCCGGTCCGCGAGGGCTCGGCGACGATCGTCACCGTGGCGGTGGAGCCCGAGGTGCCGGCGGGGTTGAGCGTGCCGATCGCGCAGGTGACCCGGCCGGTGGTGACGGTGCAGGTGCCCCGGTCGGTGGTCGCCGACAGGATGGTCGCCGTCCCCGTCAGGGTGTCGGTGAGCTGGACGTTCGTCGCCGCGGTCGTGGTGCTGTTGTTCGCCACGCCGACGGTGTACGTGGCGGTGTCGCCGATGCTGACCGTGGCGGGCCCGTTCTTCGTCACCGCCACGTCCACGTTCGCCGGCGGCTCGACGCCGCCACCGCCCAGGTAGCGGGCCAGGGCCCGGTTCTCGGTGGAGCTGATGTCCTCGCCGGCGAGCCCCGCCGTGACGATCCTGCCGTCGGCCTGTACCGCCACCTGCGCGGCCTGGTCCTCGGGGCCGCCGAAGTCGGTGGTCACCCGGCCGTCGCCGCCGAAGTCCGGGTCCAGGCTGCCGCCCGTGTTGTACCGCGTCAGCGCGAAGTCGCCCGCGTAGGTGCCGGCGGCGACGATCCGGCCGTCGGACTGCAGCGCCACGTCCGCCGCACCGCCGTCCTCCGGCCCGAAGGCCGTGGTGACGACGCCGTCGCCGTCGAAGCTCGGGTCCGGCGCACCGGCGGCGGTGAACCGCCGCACCAGGAAGGTGTTCCCGCTCTTGCCGGCGGTGACGATCCTGCCGTCGGGCTGCAGCGCCACGCCCTCCGCGGATCCGGTGCCGGTGGTCACGCGGCCGTCGCCGTCGAAGGTCGCGTCCAGGCTGCCGTCGGTGTTGTAGCGGGCCAGGGTGACGCCGTTCCCCACCCCGGCGGCGAGGATCTTGTCGTCGGGCTGCAGCACCAGATCGCGGACCCAGGCACAGCAGCTGGGACCGAACGTTCCGGTGACGATGCCGTCGCCGTCGAAGGTCGGGTCGGGGACGCCGGAGGCGGTCCAGCGCACCAGCGACCACACGCCGCCGCTCGATCCGCCGGCGACGATCTTGTCGTCGGACTGGACGGCCACCACCTCGGCGATCTCAATCTGGTCGACGTCGACGTCCGTGAGCACCCGGCCGCCCTCGCCGAAGGTGGTGTCCAGGCTGCCGTCGGCGTTGTAGCGGGCGGCCGCGAAGAAGCTGTTGGCGGCGATGTCGGTGGACGCGCCGACCGCCACGATCTTGCCGTCGGGCTGGAGGGCCACGCCCCGGCCCTCCTCGTTGGCGCCGAAGTCGGTGGTGACGATGCCGTCGCCGCCGAAGCTCGTGTCCAGCGTGCCGTTCGGGTGGTACCGCGTCAGCGTGAAGTCGCCGGAGGTGTCGAGGGTGAATCCGTCGCCCATCGTGACGATCCTGCCGTCGGGCAGGACGACCATGCCGTCGGCGCCCGCGTAGCCGCCCAGGTCCGTGACGACCCTGCCGTCGCCGTCGAAGGTGGGGTCCAGATCGCCGGGCGCGGCCGTCGCCGAGGCGGGCAGGCCCAGGACGAGTGCCAGGGCCGCGACGCCGGTCGCGCCGGCGCGCACGGCCCGGCGCCAGGGGGATTGCAGGGGCATGCGAGACCTCTCCGTCCGTCGGAAGCTGCGGGGCCACAGCTTTCTGCGACGGCGACGGACGGGCGGTCCACGGCGGGCCGGACTGCGCCTACTGGACGGCGTCGCGCCACCCCCAGGGGTGAGGAGAACCCCCGGGGGTGAGCAGTGCCCCCCCAGGAGTCAGGAGCACCCGCGCCTCACGCTTGCGCGCCCCTCACTTCCACCAGCCGAAGCGCTCCTTGAGTTCGTCGTCCTGCCGCTTCTGCTCCTCGGCGGCCGCCTTGATCGCCCCGGAGAGGGGTCCGGTCAGGTGGTCGGCAAGAGCCCGGGAGGCGAGGACGAGGTCGTCGAGGAGCGGACGGAGACCGGCGGCCAGGGAGGCGCCGAGGGCGCCGCTCGCGCCGAGCTCGGTCAGGTGGAGGCCGGCCTGGGCGAGGGGCAGCGAGCTGGTGTCGCGGATGTGGTCGGCGATCTCGCCGAGCCGCTTGCGCGCACGCTTGTGCTCGTCCTCGTCGTGGATCAGGTCGCCTCCCCACAAGGAGCCGCCCGCGGAGGCCAGGTGCATGCTGTCGGCGCCCCGCTTGCCCGTCCCGGAGCCGGAGCCGGAGCCGGAGCCGGAGCCGGAGCCCGAGCCCGCGGGCAGTCCCGCGATGGACTTGAGCGCCATGACGTCGGCGTCGTTCCGCACGCTCTTGATGTGCTCGGCGCCTCGGGTGGTCGCGGAGTCGACCTCGGCCTGGATCCCGGGCCTGGCCTTGTCCGCCTCCGCGGCCTGCGCCTGCAGGGAGGCGTCGCTGATCCTCGGCATCTCCGCCGCGCCGATGCGGGAGATCGTCGACCGGAGGTTGTGGACGAGGTCGAGGACGGCGTTCTTGGAGGCCCGGGCGATGTCGCCGCAGGAGTCCATGCCGTCGGCGATCACTCCGGCCGCCGTGGACACCTGGGTGAACTGGCCCGACAGGCCCGCCCAGTGTTCTTCGAGCGCTTTGGTCGCCTCGCCCTGGCCGCTGGAGACGAGCCGTTCGACCGCCTTGGCCGCGTCCGCCCGGTCGTCGGCGAACTTCGAGCCGAAGGGGCGGAGACGGTCGGCCGCCGCGTGGGCGTCGTCCTCGTTCGCCTCCACCCACGGCAGTGCGTACGACTCCATCAGGCCTTTGTCCGCGTCCGACCTCTCCAGTGCCATGTTCTGAACTCCCCCCGGAAGACAGCGCGTTGAAGGCACGGTCTCACGGGCCCCGAGAGGCGACAAGGCTCAGTCGATGTGGACGATCTGGAAGGCCTCCGCCATGCGGCCGGGGGGCAGTCCGCCGGCCGTCGCGTGTTCGCCGAGCCAGGTGCGCAGGAGGCCCGCCAGGTCGTCGAAGTGGGCCGTCTGCGAGGTGTGGATGCGCAGGGCCTCCACCTTGCGGTCGAAGACGGAGGTGACGTCGACGTACTGGTTCGGGGTCGGCCCGGTCATCAGCCACAGCTCGTGGACGGTCCAAGGCTCCAGGCCCTCCTCCTTGAGGAGTTCCGGGTGGGCGAAGGGGTTGCGGGCCTCGGGGTAGACGGCGCGCAGACAGGCGTCCCCGACGGCGCGGTGGTCGGGGTGGAGGTCGGCGACGCGCGCCCAGTTGATCTCGGGCGACGGGATGACGGCCCGCTGCGGCCGTACTTCGCGGATGACCCGGCACAGGTCGCGGCGGAGCTCCACGGAGGGCTCCACGAAGCTGTCGGGGTAGCCGAGGAAGCGCACGTCGGCGACGCCGCTGAGCTTGGCGGAGTGGACCTGTTCGGCGCGGCGCAGGTCCGCCATGGCCTGGCGGGGGAGCGCTGCGTCATAGCCGCCCGCGCCGCCGTCCGTGACGATGCAGTACGTGACGCGGGTGCCGCGCTCGATCCACTGCATGACGGTGCCGCTGACGCAGAACTCGATGTCGTCCGGGTGTGCGGCCACGACCAGCAGGGACTCGGGGGCCGTCCGGTTGAAGTCCTCCATGGGGTCAGCCTGTTGGGGTGGCGGGGGCGTCGCAAGGCCAAGCCGTGGCGTGAACAGGACATGGCACTTACGCGCCATTCAAAAACTTGGTAGATTCAAATCATTGGGTGCAACGGGTTTCGTGACGTGCTTGGAGGGTGACCGGTATGTGCAGGATCCTCGGCTCCTTCGCCGCCGGGGCTGACCGCCCCGATCCGGCCCAGCTCGCGGCGGTCTCCGCCCGCCAGCGCCACGGCGGGCCCGACGAGCACCAGGTGCTCAGCGGCCCCGGCTGGTCGCTCGGCTGCGACCGGCTCGCCGTCACCGACCCCTGCGGCGGACAACAGCCCTACCGGCTGCCCCACCTGCCCGGCATCCTCGCCGTCCTCAACGGCGAGATCTACAACCACGCCGAGCTCCGCCGCACCCTCGCCGCCCGCGGCCACCGCTTCCCCGACCGCTGCGACGGCACGGTGCTCCCCGCGCTCTACGCCGAGTACGGTCCCGCCTTCGCCGAACACCTCGACGGCATGTTCGCCGTCGCCGTCCTCGACCTGCGGCCCGGCTCCACCCGACTCGTCCTCGCCGTCGACGACATGGGCATGAAGCCGCTCCACCTGCACCACGACCCGTACGACGGATCCACCCGCTTCGCCTCCGAGATCCCCGCCCTCCTCGCCTTCGAAGGGGTACGGATCTCCCCGCGCGAGGACGCCCTCGACACGCTCCTCGCCACCCGCACGTCCTTCTCGACGCACACCGCACTCGACGGGGTCGACGTCCTGCCGCCGGGCGCCACCGCGCTCGTACGGCCGGGATCCGCCCCTGTCGTGCGCCGCCGCGGGCCCTACCGCGCGAGGGGCGTCGGCGACACCCAGGACGTCCTGCGGCACGAGGTGCGCCGGCTCGCCCGCGCCGAAGTGCCCGTCTGCGCCGTCACCAGCGGCGGCCTCGACTCCGGGCTCGTCACCGCCCTCGCCGCCGAGCACGCCCGCGAGACGGACGCGCCGCCGCTGCACACCTTCCACCTCACCTACCGGGGCCGGTGGCCCGACTCCGAAGCCGCCTACGCCCGCGCCGTCGCCCGCCGCGCCCGGACCGTGCACCACGAGGTCGCCGTCGACCCCGACGAACTCGGCTCGCTCCTCACCCGGACCGTCCGCCACCTCGGCCAGCCGAACGCCGACCCCATCACCCTCTCCACCTACGCCCTCTTCCGGGCCGTCCGCGAGAACGGCTTCACCGTCGCCCTCGCCGGGGACGGCGCCGACGAACTCTTCGGCGGATACGACCGGATGCGGGCCGCGCCGGCGGCGGGGCCCGACTGGGCCGCCGCCTACACGGACGCGCTCGCGGCGGCCCCGCGGCTGCTCCGCGAACACCTCTACACCTCCCACTACCGCGCCTACATCGCCGATACGGGCTCCGCCGCCGACCGCATCGAGCAGGAGCTGCGCTCGGCCGAGGCCGCCGGCGCGGACCGGCTCACCGCGATGACCGCCTTCGAGACGCGATGGCGGCTCCCGGCCTACCACCTGCGGCGCCTGGACCACCTGTCCATGGCCTGGGCGGTGGAGGCCCGCCTGCCCTTCTGCCAGCCGTCCGTGGTGGCCCACGCGCGCGCCCTTCCCGTGGGGGAGCGGACGGGGAAGCGGGCGCTGTACGAGGCGGGTGCGGAACTCCTCCCGGCGTCGGTCCTCCGCCGCCCGAAGCAGCCCTTCACCCTGCCGGTGGCGGCGATGCTCGCGCCCGGCGGGCCGCTGCTCGACCTCGTCCGCGAACTGCTGTCGCCGGCGCGGCTGGTCCTCGGCGGGAAGATCCGCGCGGACCGTGCCGCGAAACTCCTGGCCCGGCATCTGGCCCATCCCTCGCAGCACGACGCCCAGGCGCTGTGGGCCCTGGCGGTCCACGAGCTGTGGACGGAGGTCGTCCAGGGCATGCGAATCCCGGTGGGCTGTGCGGCCTGAACCCCCGGGACCTTCCCGTCCCGAACCCGCACCGGGCGGTGCGGCGTCCCCGGCGGGGCCCGCGCCGGGGGTGGGCGGTGCGCCGCCGCCGGCGGGGCCCGCGCCGGGGCTGGGCGGTGCCCCGGCCCACCGCCGTGTGGGCAATCGTCCCGCTGGGGCGGGACGGGTGGGCACACGGGACGGCGCGCCCAGCGGCGCCTCCGCGTTCC